>DASXRT010000257.1:0-12460 GCA_036506455.1 Thermoanaerobaculia bacterium | reverse complement strand
TCGGCAAAGGGATCGAGGACCATCTCCGCCTCGATGCGACCGAGCCGGCGCGCCGCGATCGACGCCGCACTCTCGTGTTGCGCATTGGCGCCCCACTGCATCCAGCCTTGACCATTTGCCGCTACGGCGATGAAGAAGACGACGATCGCAGATCTCAATCAGGAACTCGATAGACCGCGGCGTTGATGTGCATTCCTGCTCCTACGGACGCAAAGACAACAACGTCGCCGGGGTGCAACTGATGTTCCTTCATCTCCCCTTTGCAGATGAGATCGAGCATCGTCGGGATCGTCGCCACAGAACTGTTGCCGAGCCAGGAGATGGTCATCGGCATGATGCCGTTCGGACACTCGGTGACGTTGTAAAGCTTCAACAGAGCGCCGAGGATCGCTTCATCCATCTTGCCGTTGGCTTGATGGATCAGGACTTTCTTCACATCCTTGATCCCGAGTCCCGCGCGCTCGAGCGCCTCTTTGACCGCGACGGCGACGGTGTTGAGCGCGTACTTGTACAGCTTGCGTCCTTCCATCTTCAGAAAGAGAGCCTCGAGGAACGTCTCGCGATTGAAGGAATGTCCCATGAAGAGCATCTTCGAGTGCTCGATCGTGTCCGAGCGGACCGCATGCGAGAGGATTCCATCGTCGGTCTCGCGTCCCTCGAGAATCACAGCGCCCGCGCCATCGGCGTAAATGAGACTGTCGCGATCGTGCGGATCGGAAATGCGTGAGAGCGTATCGGCGCCGATGATCATCGCCCGGCGCACATCGCCCGAACGAATCATGTAGTCGGCCTGGATGACGCCCTGCAGCCACCCCGGGCAGCCGAAGATCAGGTCGTAAGCGACGACCTTCGGATTCTCGATCTCCAGCTTCGCCTTCACTCTCGCGGCAATGGCCGGGACGAGATCGGACCGTGTCGTACCGGCCCGCACGTCGCCGAAGTTGTGGGCGACGATGATGTAGTCGAGATCCTCGCCGTCGACGCCTGACGACTCGAGCGCCTTCCGCGCTGCGTCATGAGCGATATCTGACGTCACCAGGTCATCGGGCACGTAACGGCGCTCGCGGATGCCGGTGATTGCTTCGAACTGCGCGAGGATCTCCTCGTTGCTCTTCGGGATCACTTTCTGATCGGCATCGCGGAACTCGTAATTCAGGAACGCGTCATTCGGCACGACCCGCGAGGGGATGTGACTGCCCGTTCCTACGATCACGGATCGAATGGCCATAAGGTGCAGAGTTTAGCGCGGCAGGTGCTTCTGGAGGAGAGCCCGGAGGTCGACCGGCGAGAGCGGCTTGGAATGGTAGTCGTCGACTTCGAAGTCGCGCAGGGCCTCGTGCTTGTAGCGGCTGTCCTTATAGACGCTCGTCACGACGACGATCTTCACCTTCGGCATCTCGCTCTTGATCATCTTCGCGAGCTGGCGCCCGTCGAGACCGGGCATGAACGCATCGGTGATGACCATGTCCGGCGTGTACTCGCGCGCGAGTTCCAGAGCCTCGTTGCCGTCTTTGGCCAGGACCACTCCGTAGCCGGATGATGAAACGACGCGCCGCGCGATCGCGCGCGCGGCAGCATCGTCGTCGACGAACAGCACGAGCGGCCGCGTGATCTCGGCCGGCGCAGGATTGGCGGTCTCGGCGGCGGCCGGCGTCGCGCGCAGGCGCGCCATCAGTTCCCGCGGCGCGGCGACGTGAAAGGCGCTCTTGACCGATTCGGGCGCCCGGCACAAGCACGCCGCGCAATGGGAACAGCGAACGGTCCGCACCTGATTGAGGCAATCGCAGACTCGCGCCTTCATGGCGTCGAAGGCCCGGCCACAACCGGGGCAGACGACTTTGTAGACCGCACTCACGAGGGTATTCTCGCAAACGTTGAACGAAAATGTGCTCGACGCCGCGGCGATCGAATCGCTCCGCGAGCTGGGCGGAGAAGAGCTGGTCGCCGAAGTGCGCAATATCTTCGTGGCGGAGATTCCGGCACTGATCAGCGGTGTCGAGGACGCAGCCCGGCGCGGGCAGGCCGACGCGATGTGGAAGGCGGCCCACGCGATCCGCAGCATCGCGGCGAACGCGGGAGCGACGCGCCTGGCGCTGTTGTGCGACACGGTGCAGGAGCGCGGTTACGCCGGTTCGGTCGAGGGAGCGGATGAGCTGGTGCAACAGCTTTGGGCCGAGTTCGACCGCGCGCGGGCCGCGCTCGAGGCGATTTCATAACGCGTCGAGAGTCCTTCTCCCTGCATGCGGGGAGAAGGTCCCGCGCAGCGGCGGATGAGGGGATGCGCCCTCACCCGGCCTTCGGCCACCCTCTCCCGCAAGCGGGAGAGGGACACTCGATGCACGCCGCGCGTATACCTGTCATATGCGCGCCGCGGCGATGACCGTCGTTGCGATCCTGATCGCCTCCGCGCTCCTCGCTTTCGATGTGCCGCTCTCTGAACCCGCATACAGTCCGGTGTGCGAGAACCGTTTCGCCGCCATCGCCGCGAGTCAGGACACGATGCTGGCCGTCTGGTCGAACTCGCACACGGGCTTCAGCGGCCTTCCCTTTGGCTCCGTTCAGGGTGTAGCGCTCGAAAAGAACGGGACGCCGGTTTTCGTCGATCCGTTCTATCCCGAGATGGTGCCGGCTCTGCCGGCGGTCGCTTCCGACGGCGCGAACTTCCTGGTCGCGATGAATGATCTCGGAAGGATCGATATACGAATCGTCGATTGGTCCGGCTTTCCATTGACCGGGCTCGTGAACGTCGTCACGCCCGTCCGATACGAGTCGCCGACACGGCTGAATTTCATCGCCACGCATGTCGAGACGAGCTGGAACGGTTCGCATTACGTCGTCTTCGGTACGGTCGTCGAGTCGGATGGCGGCGACGTTCCCGTGAATACACCTCACGCCAAGGTCGCGATCATCGATGGAGACGGAAACATTCTTCATCGAAGCTCGATCGACGGCGCGGTGATCGAGGCCGTGGCTCCAGCGGGGCCGGGACGGATGCTGCTGGTATGGTCCGTCGATGGTCGCGTGTGGCGCGCATTCGTCGACGACAACGGCGTGATGTCGGCGCCGGTCGCGTTACCGGCGGACATGACCGCGGGCACGGTCGCCGTTGCCAGTGACGGCAATGGCTTTCTGATCGTTTGGATCGCCGCGGGAATTGCCGGACTCCAACTCGACGCCACGGGAGCAACCGAAGGGACGCCGTTCGCCATTGCGCCGTCGATTCCCTTTCGCGATCCGGCAGTGATATGGGATGGAACAAGCTACGTCGTTGTCGCGTCCACAGACTTCGGGCTAAAGGCTGTCCGTGTCATGCCCGGCGGCCGGGCAGGAACGCCGTTCGTCGTCGCCGATCAGGGATCGCAGCCGGCGGTCGCCGTGACGAGCGACGGCGACACGGTCGTTCTATTCACGATCGCATGCGGATCGATCGCATCGACGATGATTCCTAAAGGCGTCGAGCGCACCGCCAGCGAAGAATCTCATTTCGTGTCCATCCGCGTGAACTCGCAGAGCACGCCCACGCTCATCCGAACCGCTTCCGGTTATCAAACGTTCTGGCTCGAATCCCCAGCCAACGGCGGCCGCTCGGTCCGAACCGTCTTCATCCGCGCCAACGGCGTTCGCGGAACCGTTCGCACCGTCAGCGATCCCGCCTCATTCCCGACATACGCTGCGCTGAAGCTCGGGGACGGCAGCGCTCTTTTCTGGACCGAGCAGGAGCCCGACCCATACCGCAACGTCATCTACTTCATCCGCTTTGACAGCCGCGGAGAAGCGATCGAGCCGCGCCGGAGGATCGCCGAAGGCCCGTTCATCTTCACGATGAAGGCGGTGTCGGATGGCTCGCAGATTCTCCTGACGATGTTGCAGTCACGAGAGACGTCGATCGTACTCGATGTGTGGAGTGTCTTCGTCAAACCCGACGGCGCGGCGCAGGACAAGAGGCTTCTCTCCGATGGTGTGGCCGCAGCCGACGATCACGCCGATGCCGCCGGGGCGAACGGCTTTCTTACGGTATGGCGCGAATTGCACAATGACGGTCTGGAGTTGGTGGCAACGACTGTCGCGCACGATGGCTCGCACGGCGAGCGGCGATCGGTTCTGCGTACGACGTTCGACCCCGCTCCGCGCAACCTCACGCTCGGCTCCGGTCCATCTGGTTTCCTGCTCGCCTGGACCGTGTACGCCGGTAACGGCTCAACCGAGATTCGGGCGCGAAAACTCGATGAGAGTGGTGCGCCCTCGGGACCGGTCCTCACCGTCACCAGCACGCTCGGTCTGCTGGACGGCCTCAAAGTCGTCAGCGCTCCTGACGGCGATCACCTGACGTGGACTGATGCGACATCGTTGCTCGCCTCGACGATCGCCGACCTTCCTTCCCCCGCGAGAACTCTCGCGACGCTCCCATTTCCTCTTTACGGCTCCGACTATCTCCTGCAGGACGATTCGCCGATCGCGCTCGTCGCCAGCGTCAGTAACCAACGGCGCCTATTCCTCCATTCTTTTGCCCCGCCGGCGCGCAGACGAGCTGTGCGGCACTGAACGGTCTTCGCGAGGTTTTCGTATGATTGCGCGCTCGACATGGCTGCCGACGTCAAGCTCCAGTGCTCGAACTGCAATTCAATCCTCCTGACGACGATGGAGGAGTTACGCAATGGATTGCAATGCCGCTTCTGCGCTGAGGAGCTCCGCCCGATTCACGATGATCCGGCGTGCGCATTCTGCCGCGGCGAAGGATTTGCGGTGGTGAGTGATGTCGTGTGGATTTGTCAGTTGGGGGAAGAAGCGTGATCGGAACTGCGAATGCAGAATTCATTCTGAATTCTGAATTCGCTTTACGTCGCCCCGCCGCTCCCCACTACATCGACGCGCCCATCTTCCAGGCCCACAGCGTCTCGAACATTCCGCGAGCGAACTGCTCGCGAAGCTTCCTGACCGTCCGCTTGTAATACTTCGCCACGATCGGCGCGACCTGGCCGCGGCGCTTGGCGTCGAGGATGAGATGCAGTTGTTCGGATGACGCACGGCGCCATTGGCCGCCTCTGGTCTGTTCCCGCGCCGCGACCACGAGCGCCCAAACCAGCCGGGCCACCAACTGATGCACGAGATTGAGCTGTTCCATCGCGATCGCCGAGATGCGCTTGTCGGCGCGTTCGTAGTTCCCGTCGAGCGCGGCATCGAGTGCGACCCAGACGCGATGCTCCGCCGTCGTGGCATCCTCCGGAAGCTGCAGCGCGAACTCATTGACCTTCGCCGCCTCGGCGTCGTTGCCGGTATTGCGATAGGAAAGGGCGAGATTGAGGAGCATCACGGGACGGACACCTTTTCGATTCGTCCAGTCGGCCATCGATGAGACACATCGGTGGTACTGGCGCAGCACGACGTGCGCGTAGCCGATCATTCCCCAGATCTCGGTATCGGCGATCGGCCATGCCGGGTAGAGGTTGCAGAATGCATCGAGCCATTTCTGTTCGCGCCGATTGGCCGCGGTGTCGAGGAACGCGATCGCCGCGGCCTGGCCGGTCGCGGCATTCTTCACGCGCAGCCGTTCGAGGAGTCCGAGGGCTTCATTCAGTTTCTTCGACTGAAGGATGATGCGGATATGCTCGCTCGCAGCGGCGGGATTCATCGTTCCCGTGCGCGCCGCGTCCTCGAGCAGCTTCGCCAGACCGTCTTCGTGGCCGGCCTCACGCGCGCGCGCGATCGCCGTCTGCACCAGGTCGGGATCGAGAGAGGCATCGCCGGCCAGCTCGCCCACGATCCGTCTGACCTCTTCCGCCTTCTTGCGGAGGATGGAGATCTCGAGGCGTTTCAGCCGGAAGGCCGGGTGATGCGACATCGGCTCGCATTGATCGAGCAGCTCCGCCGCCCGCGCGACGCGCTTGTTTTCCAGATGAATATCGATCATCGACAACGACGCGAAGACATTTCCGGGATCGAGCTGCGCCGCCCGGCGGAAGCACTCTTCGGCACGTTTCGCATTCTTGCCGAGCGTTTCCGCTTCACCGAGATGGTTCCAGGCCAGGGCGCTCTCGGGGCTGATGCGCGTGAGCTCCGTCGCCGCGCCGCGGTACTTGTCGTTCTGATTCGTCGCGGCGTACCACTGACAGAGCTGGTACCAGCCCCACCCGTAGTTCGGTTCGTCGCGCAGGATCGCGGTCATCTTCTCGATCGCTGTGGCGAGGTCGCCCTGCTGCGCGCGCACCCACACTTCGCGTCCGCGCAGCGCGAGCGAAGGACGGCGGTCGGGATTCGGTCCCGCGCACGTTTCGAGCGCCTCGATGTAGCGGCCCGCTTCGGTGAGCGCGATCGCCTTGCGGTCGTACGCAGTCTCCGATGTGGGATCGACGGCGATGGCCTGCTGGATCGCCGTCAGGCGCGCGGCGAGATCGGGCTCAGTTGCGGCGAGCGCGAGCCATGACAGCGGATTGCCCGGCTTCTCCTCGACCAGTTGCGCAGCAGTCTTCGCCGGCAGGTCGGGCCGCTGAGCCTCGTGCGAGAAGACGCGCAGATCGTCCCAGATGGCGTTGTTGTCGGGTGCCAGTTTCGCGGCGCGCGCGATGCGCTGCAGCGCCTCTTCTCTTTCCCCACGCGTCCACTGCGCATTCGCGAGCATCCACTGCACGATCGGATCGAGTGGCGTCGCCGCCGCCGCGGCGGAGAGAACGGCGATCGCACGATCATGCTCACCGCGGTTCTGAAGCAGCGTGGCCAGCTCCGCCGCCGCCTCGCTATTCGTGGCGTTGATGCGCAGCGCGGTCTCCAGCGCCGACGCTTCTTTCTCGCGATCGCCGGCGGCGCGATGCGCGGCCGCAGCATTCATCCACAGCACCGGCTGCAGCGGGAAGCGCGCCGTGGCCTGCTCCGCTCCCGCGACGGCGTCCTTGACCTGATTCATGGCGATGAACTGCTGGATGGCGATGGAATGCGATTGCCAGAGCTCGGGACGTCGCGCCGTCGCCTCCGTGATCAGCTCGAGCATGCGTTGCGGCGCGATATTGGAGCACGCGGCGTCGAACCAGCCCAGCAGTCCTTCACCGTACGCGCTCTTCGAAACGATCGTCTGGAAGATCTGCTCGTAGAGCTGACCGCGCGCTTTCCCGTCTTCCGCCGTAGCTCCGATGAATGCGATCGCATACGGCTCGTCGGAGAGGATCTCCAGCGCCTGAAGGAACGCTTCGCGGGCGTCGGCGTTGCGTCCGGCGAGCATGAGCACGCGGCCACGCACCGTCGGTCCGGCCGCTTCCGCCGGCGCGATCTCCTCCGCGCGCGCGGCCTCGGCGAGACCTTCGTCGAAGCGGCCACTGTTGGCGAGATGAATCGCCAACTCGCGATGCGCCCACGCGTCATTCGGAGCGATCTCGATGAGATGACGCACCGCGCGTTCGTGGCGCGCCGGATCGGAGTCGCGCGTCGCGCCGGCCAGCAGCGCGTGCGCGGGACGATATCCTGGGAAACGCTCGACGAGCTTCTCGAGGAATTGGATGGCCGAGCTTTTTCCTTCGACCTGCTCGAGCAGTTGCGTGATCGCCTGATGCGCTTCCGTCGAGAGCGGCTGCATCTCGAAGACCTGTTTCCAGTCGGCGAGCGCTTTCTGCAGCTCGCCGCGATAGGCGTTGATCGCCGCGCGCGTCGCCAGGAAGTCGGCCTTGCGCGTGATCGGCTCCGCTTTGCGAAGAAGATCGTCGACGCCGGGTCGCGAGAAACGCGCGAACCAATCGGCGGCAAAGAGCACGAGCTCGCCATCGTCGGGACGGAGGGTCACTTCGCGTTGCAATCCGTCGAAGGCTTCGTCGACGCGGAAGAGCTGTTCGAGCGCCCAGAAGAGTGTGCGCGCCGGAAGCGATGAGCGCGCGCTTGCGCGCTGTGCGCGGTCACGGAGAAACTCGAGCGCCTCTTCCTGCTTTCCGGTGAGTGCCGAAGCGATGAAGTACGACGTCGCCATCTGCTCGTTAGTCTCGGCCAGCGAAGAGGCGAGTCGATACAGCGGTGTCGCTTCGTCGAAGCGCTGTTCGGCCCAGGTCACGTTGGCCATGACGCGCAGGCCTTCGGGATCGAGGGCGACATTGCGCAGATAACGCCGGAGATAGACGAGTGCCGTTTCGTGATCCTCGGCGCAGTCGCTGAGCGCCTCGGCGTAGATCCGGATGAAGATTGGATGCGCGTTGTCGGCCGTAGCCAGCTCGTGGAGAAGGGACTTACGTTCCGCGGAGCGCGACAGCTCGGCCAGACAACGCTGCTTCATCATCAATAGATGTGTGTCGCCTTCGAAGACGGCGAGCTCTTCTTCGACGGAGCGAAGCAATGCGACTACATCGTGGTCATAGAGCGCGATCGTCTGGCGGGCCAGGTGGGCGATGCGTCCGTTCCCCACACCATCCAGCAGCCGCTGCGCCCCATCGCGATCGTGCCGGTCGAGCGCTTGCAGAATACGATGTAGCCCATCGCGCTCATTCGCTTCCGGCAGATCGATGCCGTCGAGACGATGCAACTCCGTCGCCGGCAGCATGATCATTCCGCGCGGTCCCGAGGAGCGCTCGAGCTTCATCAGGCTCTCGAAGTCGATCTCTTTCATTGCCGGACTGGACGGATCGCGGATCAGCAATGTGCGCCGATGCGTGTCGTATCCGGCGATCGCCTGCTCGTGGCCCTGCTCGGCTGATGCCGTCGTCAGGGTGAACGGAACTTCGTGATCGAGGAGCGCGACCGCCGTGTCCCACGTCAGCGTGATCTCGCGAACTACGAAGCCATGCTGCTCGGCCCACTGCCGCTCGCGATGTGTGGCCGTTCCGCCGTACGTGATCTGCTCGGCGATGGCGAGGTGCTCGAGATCTGAGCCCCAATATCGGCCGAGCATGGCCATCGTGGTGGGAACGCATGTGACGTGATGCTGCTTGATGAACGGCACATCGAGCTTGAGCCGCTTGTGATGCGCCGCCGGCGACTCGTCGATGCGCGCGGCGAGCTGTTCGAGCAGAGGATCACCCGACGCGATCGCCAGCCGCTTCGATTCTTCGAGGTTGCCGAGGAGGTACTGCATGTGGGAGAGGTGGCCGTGCAGCCATGCGCGCGTCGGCTTCTCGATCAGCGGCATGAGCACCTGGCAGAACTCCCACGCCTGCAGCGCCTCGGTATAGCGCTCGCGCTCGGTCAGAAGCGAAGCGAGAAAGGCAGCGATCGACGACGACTGGATCTTCTGCATCGCCGCTTCGAGAGCGCCGATCGCTTCATCATCGCGAGCGAGAAGGAGAAGGATCTGGGCCTGCGCGAGTGTGGCGCCGGGATGAAGCGGCTGCAGCGCAAAACCGCGCCGCGCTTCCTCGAGCGCTTCGTCGACGCGATCCTGCATTCCCAGAAGCGACGCCGCCTCGAGTGCGATCCAGTGATGATCGGGGGCGATGCTCCGGGCCTCGGCGAGCATTTTTTCCGCGCGCGCGAAGTCGCGAAAGGCGCCGAGGACATGTCCCTTCAGCGCCAGCCATTCGCCGTGGATGATCGGATCTTCATGAGGAACGGGATAGTGCTCGATGGCGTCGAGCGCCTCGAGCGGTCCGCGCCGCGACAACAGCGCGCGGATACCGAAGTAGCGCGCGCGCAGATTCTCTGGCGAGCGACGCCAGGCCAGCAGCATGAGCGAGTCGGCCATCTGCGGCGCACCGAGGTGATGGGCGAGGCGGCCGGCCAGAACGCGGGCTTCGGGATCGCGCCAATCGCGCAGCGGCGCGAAGTGCAGCGTGGCGCGATAGGCGTCGTACGCGCGCCCATGGTCGTACAGATTCTGAATGTGCGCGAGATCAGCAGCACCAGGCTGTGGACCAGCCGCCGCCGCACGCCTCCGCTCCCGCGGCCGTTGCTCGGATGGAACGATTTCCATGGGAAGGGACCGACGGCAGGATACCACTCAGGAGGGACGCACTTGTGACGTAAACCACGTTTGGTCGCCGGTCGCCGGTCACAGGTCGCTGGGCCTTATCGCCAAAACGCCCAGCGACCCGCGACCGGCGACGACGCGATCTACAGAATCCCGCTCTCCAACGCCTTCAGCACTGCCCGCGTACGGTCGCGCACGCCAAACTTCGACAGGATGCTCGAGACGTGGTTTTTGATCGTGCCTTCCGCGGTCGATAGCGCGTGGGCGATCTCGCGATTGCTGTAGCCGCCGGCCATCAGACGAACGACTTCGATCTCGCGTTCAGTCAGGCGTTCGGGTGACGGGAGACTCTCGAACTTCGTGCGCAGGCGATCGCTCGCGCGCAGCAGCCGCTGCGTGACGGCGGGTTGGAAAACGGTCTCGCCGGCTGCGATCGCGCGGATCGCGCCGACGAGCTGCTCGTAGGAAACGTCCTTCAGGAGAAATCCGGAGGCGCCGGCGCGCACGCCGTCGAGCACGACGTCGGTGTCGTCGAATGTCGTGAGGATCAGTGTTGGTGGCAGCGCGTTGCGCGCCGAAAGCTCGTGCAGCACTTCGATGCCGTTCTTCTTCGGCATGCGGATGTCGAGCAGCATCACATCGACCTTTGTCTCGCTGACGAGTCGTACGGCTTCCTCGCCGTCATTCGCTTCGCCGGCGATCTCGATCTCCGGCTCGAGATCGAGAAGCGCGCGAAGACCCTGGCGGATGAGCAACTGATCGTCGGCGATGAAGACGCGGATCACGACGCTCTCGCCGGAAGCATGGCCACGATCTCGAATCCTGCGCCGGGACGCCCATCGATGCGGAGCTGACCGCCGGCGCCTTCGAGGCGATCGCGCATCGATCGCAACCCGAAGCCGGTGGGCACTTCCATGGTTCCACGCCCGTCATCGCGCGCGTGGATGCGCACGCTCTCTCCCTCACGGGCGATGACGATCCAGAGGTTTTCGGCCGCAGAATGCCGCGCGGCGTTGGTGATGATCTCCTGCGTGCAGCGGACGATGATGTGCGCGCGCTCCGGATCGTCGATGCGAATGCCCGGCTCGATCTCGAGATGAACGCGCGGCCGCGGGAGCTCGGCGACGAGTGAGCGAAGGGCGTGACCGAGATCGACACCCTGCTGCTCCTGCATCGTTGCCGCGATGTCACGCACGTCGGTCAGAAGATTCTTCGCCAGCGACTGCGCTTTCTGCACGTATTCGCGGGCGTCGCCTTCCGGGCGATGCAACGCCGCTTCGAGATTGAGCGATAGCGCGGTGAGGTGATGTCCGAGGACATCGTGAAGCTCGCGGGAGATGCGGAGGCGCTCGGCGATGCGGCTGCTGTCGGTGAGGATCTCGTTGACCGCTCGTAACTCCGCGTGCGCGGCCGCTTCGCGTGCCAGGGCATCGAACGCAAAGAAGGCCAGCAGCTCGAAGCCGAAATAGGGCGGCGCCAGGAGGACCGCCGGACGCGGCGACCAGTGAATGGCGATGGCGGCGCCGAGGAGAATCGTTTGCACGATGATCCAGGCGATCGATGCGCGGCGCGACATCATGCCGCCGAGCTGCATCGCCACGAGCACGAGCAGCGTTCCTTCGAATCCGTTGCAGAGAACGAGAACCATGAGGATGACCGCACCGCTCTGAATCGCCAGTGAGATGCGACTGGGCCGGAACGCGAACGCGATTCCAAACAGGAGGTATGCGATCGCCCACTCGATCAGCGCCGTACGCGATCGGGCGCCGTTCATCAGAACCTGTACGCCGATGGCGAGCCAGACGATCACACCGGCGATTCGAATCATCCGCACGACGCCATAGTGCCACCGCCCGGCCGCGGAGGCATATGCCGGAAGTCACGGTGCCGTTCGGCACATGCGCGATTCGTCTCCCGCACCTACCTTTTGCGAGAGGAGGAACGCGCATGTTGATCGTATCGATCGTCTTGATGGCCCCGGTCGCGGCGCTGCCGGCGAAATCGGTGGAAGAAGTGATGTTCCGGATCACGAAGGGGACATTCATGCCGGTGCAGCAGAACGATGAGTTGAAGGCTCTTCTCGCACAGAAGCCCGCTCTCGACGCCTTCGAGGTGGCCGCGCTCGGCGACAGCGCCGACCTGCAGCGGAAGCTCAAAGCGGATTCGTCACTGATTCACTCGAAGAACCGATTCGGCTGGACGGCATTGCACATGGCGGCGTTTGCTGGCAACGTTGGCAATGCGAGGCTGCTCCTCGATCGTGGCGCCGATGTGAACGTTCGCGCTGCGACGCGCTTCCGCAACACGCCACTGCAAGTGGCGATGCTCACCGGACAATTTGAGATGGCGAAGCTGCTTCTCGATCGCGGCGCCGACGTCCTCGATCGTCAGGCCGCGGGCTTCACTCCCTTGCACGAAGCGGCGCTCCTCGGCCGCACGGATCTCATCGAGCTCCTGCTCGAACGGGGCGCCGAGATCAACTCGCGCACTGACGACGGCCGCAGCCCGCTGACCGAAGCGATGCGCGGCAAGCATCCCGCGGCCATCGAGCTACTGAAATCGAAGGGAGCCGCGGCGGAATTGCCACCC
>DASXRT010000256.1:0-6636 GCA_036506455.1 Thermoanaerobaculia bacterium | reverse complement strand
GATCATTTCGTCAATTGTCGCAGGGCCGCGCGCAGGAGTGCCGAGAGCTCGGCCTCGCTGCCCAGCTCCTTGCGCGCTGCCTCGATCGCCGCTTCGGCGTCTTTCGGACGATAGCCGAGGTTGACGAGGGCGGAGTGAACGTCATCGGCGACCGTGGCGCGCGTGACCGGTTGTTTCGCCGTCTCCGTCGCCGGAAGGAGAAGTTTGTCGCGCAGCTCGAGGCAGATGCGCTCCGCCGTTTTCTTTCCCACTCCCGGAATCGTGGCCAGCTTGCGCGCGTCGCCGTGAATGACGGCATCGGCGAGATCGGGTGCGTCGATGCCGGAGAGGATCTTCTGCGCGAGCGTCGGACCAATGCCGGAGATCGAGATCAGCTTTTCGAAGGCGACCTTCTCTTCGCTTGTCGCGAATCCATAGAGCGCCAGTGTGTCCTCACGGACATGCGTGTAGATGTCGAGCGCGACCTCGCGCTTTCCCTCCAACCGGTAATACGTCTGCGCGGAGATGCGCACGTCATAGCCGACGCCGCCGGCCATGACCACCGCGCGAGTGGCGTCGAGATGTTTTAGTGTGCCTTCGAGGTAGCCGATCAAGGCGACCTCATTTCCGTCTCCAGCGCGTTCCAGTCGAGGTGTCCTCCAGAACGATGCCTTGCGAGAGCAAAAGATCCCGCAACCGATCCGACTCGGCAAAGTTTCTCGATTTCCGCGCGGCGTTGCGCGCCTCGATCATCTTTTCGATGCCGGCGTCGAGCGACTTGTCGCGGCGCGGGAAAATATCGAGAACCGGATCGATCTTGCGCAGCACCGTGCGCAGGCCCTCGGCGTCCGATGAGCTGATCCTTCCGTCGTCGATCGCGGTATTGGCATCGCGGATCATCGTGAAGAGCGCCGCCAGCGCACCGGCGGTGTTGAGGTCATCGTCCATCGCTTCCTGAAATGAAGAGAGAAAGCGTCCGATCAGCGCGTCTCCTTCTTCATCGGCGTGCGCCGCATCGCGCGGCGCCGAGCCGGCCACTTCGTCGAGACGGAGAAAGAACGACTCGATCCGTTCGAGCGCGTTCCTCGCATCTTCGAGCGACTGCGTCGTGAAATTGAGCTTCGTCCGATGCGGCACCGACAGCAGCGCGTATCGAAGGACGAGCGGGTCATAACCCATCTGCTTGACCTCTTCGACCGTGTAGATGTTGCCCAGCGACTTGGACATCTTCTGCTGATCGATGTTGAGGTGCTCGCCGTGGATCCAGAAACGGACGAACGGCTTGCCGGTCGCGCCTTCGCTCTGCGCGATCTCGTTCTCGTGATGCGGGAAGATGAGATCGACCGCGCCCGTGTGGATGTCGAAGGTCTCGCCGAGGAGATGCATGGACATGGCCGAGCATTCGAGGTGCCATCCGGGGCGGCCTTCGCCGATCGATGTTTTCCACGAAGGCTCGCTCTCTTTCTTCGCCTTCCACAGGACGAAGTCGCGGGCGCTCTCCTTTTCGTATTCGTCGCTCTCGACGCGGCTGAATGCGCTCGAGGCATCGACTTCGACGCGCGAGAGCTTGCCGTATTCGGGGAATGTGGAGATGCGAAAGTAGGTCGAGCCGTCGACCGCGTACGTGCGTCCTTCACCGGTCAGCCGCTCGACGAGCGTGACCATCTGCGGGATGTATTCGGTAGCGCGCGGATATGCGTCGGCTGGACGGATGCGCAGCTCGGCGAGCTCCTTGTGGAAACTCTCGATGAACGGCGCGGTGTAGCTGTTGATGTCTTTGCCGGCGGCGATCGCGTTCCTGATGATCTTGTCTTCGACGTCGGTGATGTTCATGACCTGTCTGACGTGGTAGCCGCGCCACTCCAGGTATCGGCGGAGGAGATCGCTCCAGAGGAAGGTGCGGAAATTGCCGATGTGAAGCCGGTTGTAAACGGTCGGTCCGCACGAGTAGATCCGTACCTCGCCCGGCACGAGGGGGACAAACATCTCCTTCTCGCGCGTGAGCGTGTTGTACAACTTCAAATCCGACATCGGCGCGCATTCTATAGTGGTGAGTGCTGGGTGCTGAGTGCTGAGCTGCGACACATTCAGGCAACGCTTCGGAGACCACGCCGTGTTCGGCATGGTGCATTTGAAACCGCTGCCGGGCGCGCCTCTGTTCGGCGGCTCGCTCGCCGAAGTGATCGACGGGGCAGTGCGCGATGCGCGCGCCATCGCCGGCGGCGGGGCGGACGGCATCCTGGTCGAGAATTTCGGCGACAGGCCGTTCTTCGCGATGCGCGTGCCGCCGGAGACGATCGCGTCGATGACGCGCATCATCGCCGAGATCGCCGGCGCGATCCGCTCACTGCTGGGCGTGAACGTGCTGCGCAATGATGCGCGCGCGGCGCTGGCCATCGCCGCCGCTGTCGGCGCCTCGTTCATCCGCGTCAATGTCCACACCGGCGCGATGGTGACTGATCAGGGGATCATCGAAGGCGACGCGGCCGAAACATTGCGTTATCGCAGCGGGGTGGCGCCCGACGTCGCGATCTTCGCCGATCACCTCGTGAAGCACGCTACGCCGCTGGCCAATGTCGACGTCGTGCAGTCGGCGAAAGATCTGCGACAGCGCGGACTCGCCGACGCGATCATCGTCACCGGCGCGGAGACCGGCGCCGCCGCCGATCCGAAACGGATCGAGATGTTGCGCGAGGTCGTCGACGCGCCGCTCATCGTCGGCAGCGGTCTCGATGAGAACAATGCCGCGGCATTCGCCGAAGCTGACGGCGCGATCGTCGGCACGGCGCTGAAGCGCGACGGTAACGTCGATCAGGCTCGCGTCGAACGGATCGTCCGCGCGTTCAAATTGCGCGGCGGCCGGTGATCAACTGCACGATCAGCACGATCAGCGCGATCACCAGCAGGGCGTGAATCAGGCTGCCCCCGACGTGAAACGCGAAACCGCCCAGCCAGAGAATGACCAGGATCACGATGATCAGCCAGAGCAGATTTCCCATGCCTGCTCTCGCTGCCAGAAGAGTGCCACGTCACTAATTACATCGTGTCCTTCGAGTTGATGTCGACCGTGATCATGAAGCCATTCGTGCCGTGGTACTCGAACGCCTTATCACCCACGCGATAAGCCTCGGTCTTGTTCGGCATGAGGATGAAGCCGTCGTTGCGCGGTGCACCCCAGTACTTCAGATTGCTGATGACGATCGGGTCATCGGTGTTGCCTTGCGGCCGCGTCAATACGACCTCCGCCGCTTTTCCGGTGTCGAGCCGCGCCGCGGCCATATCTTTGTTTGCCTGCCAGGCGATCGGCGCGTCTTCGGCGATTTTGAAGGAGTTCCACTTCACCGGGAACAGCTTACCGAGCGCCGCGACGACGCCGTCACGCTGCGCTTTAGTCACGGATGGATCGAAAGTCAGTACCGCCCAATCCATCTGCCCCTTCGAGAAATCGCCGCCGAGATCGCCGGCAACCCAGAACTTCGCGCCGGCGAGATCGGTCGTGCCGTAATTACCGCGGTTTACTTTGTACGCCATGTTGAAGCGGCAGTAATGAGAGGCATGCCCCTGATGCTCGGCATGGCCCGCCGGTGCGGGATTGAAGTAGCACTGACAGAACATAGGACAACTACAGGCTTCGATCGCCGTGGCGTTCATCGACCATTCCGGCGCTTTCGCTTTTTCGTCAGCAGGTGCGACGGCGACAGCGAGGGCGACGAATGAGGCGATGAGAAATAGACGGACGATGGTCCGGCTGGGCATAGATAGAAATCCTCCTTTTTTGGACGATGGGAGGAGTCTATGTCTGATGTCGCACGGCGTCTGCGAGCAATAACGGAAGCTACTCGCCCTCGTTCGGGTCGACAGTAGCGGCGGCGGTCAGCTCCGCGGAGACAGCAGCATAGGACGGAAGCTCGCTCGCGATCGCCGGCACGTACTTCTCGACGACGTCGCGCGTGTCGAACACACCGAGCTTCTCCATCAGGAACTCGAACTTCTTCTCCAGCGCGTCGATGATCGGTTGCTTGTTCTGCGGCGGCAGCTCCCACATCTTCCGCTTGAACGGTCCGAGCGCTTTCTTGCGCGTCTTGTAGACGAACTGCTCGTCGGTCTCGCCGGACTTCCGCTCGTCGGCGGCATTGGCGAAGCAGAATTGCCGGATCTCTTCCTTCATCTCCTCCGGCAGCGCCGGCGCGTCGAGGATCATGTTCTGAAAGCCGGTGGCGAGATGGATCTCGACCGCGTTTGATTCCGGGAACTTGTTGAATACTTCCTCGGGCAGAGTCGACGCACCATGCTGCACGGATCCGGCGATGCCGTACTCCTTGCGGCAGATCTCCGTCACCTCGCGCAGTACGTTGAAGTCGATCTTCGCCTGCGCGATCGTGCCGTCGGGGAGTGGAACACCGCCGTGCGATGTCCCGGTCTGCACGGAGATCTTGGAGATGCCGTTGACACCGTCGAGATGACGCTTCAGGCCTTCCATGTACGCGCGCACTTCGTCGGGCTGTGTGTTGTATTTGCCGACTTCGCCGATCTCGCCGCCGACCGATACTTCGATCCCTTTCGGCTGCCGCGCGCGGATGTATTTCGTCAGATGCGCGGTGTTCTCGTAGTTGTTGCGTTGCTGTTCGTCGCGCGTCGGAAATGAGAGGTCGACGAGCGTCGATGTGTCGATGTCGATGTTGTAGAACTCCGCCGCCAGCGCTTCATCGATCAGCGACTCCAGCGCCCTGATCTCACTCCTGCGCCCTTCCTCGGTGGCCCACTTCTTGGCGCTGGCCTGGAAGTGATCGCCCTGAATGAACACCGGTCCTTTGTAGCCTTCGCGGAGCGCCGCGGCGAGCACACACGCCGCGTACTCCGCCGGGCGCTGCTCGGTATAGCCGATCTCGGAGCGGGCGATCTCGAAGATGAACGGTCCGACGCCATGACGCATCGCTGCGCGAAACAGCGCGCGCGCAGCGTCGTACGTGAGGGCGCGGATGTTGAACGCGGGCACGGTGAATCGCTTCCGGATCTCCCCGCGACCGATTGCCATGTACAGCGGAAAGATCGATGAGGAGATCGCGCCGCTCTTCCGCGCGCGGAGGTGAATCTGCCTGCGCGCGTCGGCCCGGCCTTGTTCGTCGCCGAAAACAGCCATGAAGGCG
The DNA here is from genome assembly GCA_036506455.1 of Thermoanaerobaculia bacterium. Classification (GTDB taxonomy): domain Bacteria; phylum Acidobacteriota; class Thermoanaerobaculia; order Gp7-AA8; family Gp7-AA8; genus DASVHS01. Next base: position 1,510 of record DASXRT010000256.1, on the reverse strand, counting down.
AGTTGATCGGTCTCGTGAGTCATGGGGGCGCAATTCTAACGCGCTACGCCGGCATGCGAACGGATCCGCTCGATCAGATCGGTGACGTCGAACGGCTTCATGATGGCGCCCGCGGCACCGAAGCGCGCGATCTCGTCGGGCTCGACCGGCTCACCGCTGAGAATCAGGATCGGCACCTTTTTCAATCCCGCTTCGTCGCGCAGCGCGCGAACGACTTCCCTCCCGGACATTCCGGGCATGTTCTTGTCGAGAAGGATGAGGTCGGGAGTCTGCTGCTGCACGGCGGCGATGGCCTCCGGACCCGTGCTGGCCACCCGCGCTTCGAAACCGAACTCGCGAAGGATCGTGCGCATCAAAGTCAGGATCGGAACGTCGTCGTCGACGACGAGAATGACTGGTTTTGTGGTCATTGGACGATTCGCGGCAGACCTAAATGTACTATAGGAACGATGGCGATCCGGCACGATCGCAAAGTCTCGATTCTCGATGTCATGGGGCCGGTGATGGTCGGGCCTTCCAGTTCGCACACCGCCGGCACGGCGCGGCTCGGCCGCGTCGCGCACGAGATCCTCGACGAGGATCCGATCGATGTGAAGTTCTTCCTTCATCCGCCGCTCGCCGCCACGTATCGCGGCCACGGCTCCGACTTCGCGCTCGCCGGCGGCGCGATCGGTCTCAACGTCGACGATCCGCGGATCCCGGAGGCGCTGCGCATCGCCGAGCAGATGGGAGTCGAGGTCACTTTTTCCGAAGAGGATCAGGGGGATGTGCATCCGAACACGGTACGCATCGAGATCAAGGGAAAAACGCGCGAGGCTGAGATCGTGGGCTCGTCGATCGGCGGCGGCGTCATCGAAGTCTTCAAGATCAACGGATTCCAGACGCGCTTCAAAGGTGACTCGCCGACGCTTCTGCTCTTCTACCGCGACCGTCCGGGGATGATCGCCGAGGTGGCGCAGATCATCGCGGACGAGGGGATCAACATCGCGTCGCTCTATTGCTCGCGGAAACAGCGTGGCAAAGACGCGTTCATGGAGATCGATGTCGACTCGCCGGTGTCGGATGCCGCGATCGGACGGATCAGCGCTTTGAAGGATATGGGCGAGGCACGGTACTTGGATCGAATACCGTGAGGTCGTCAGTGGTTGGTAGTTAGTAGTTAGTAGCTGGTGCCTTTTGGCATGAGGCACCAGCTACTAACTACCAGCCACCAGCTACAAACATGATCGAATCCTTCAAACAGCTCGAAGAGCTCGCCTCCGATCGCGACCTCGCCGACGTCTTCCTCGAGACCGACGAGCAGGAGCACGCCGTTCCTGCCGAGCAGATCCTCGAGGCGATGCGCAAGCGCCGCGCGGTCATGCGCGACTGTGTCGAGCGCGGCAAGAGCGGCGGTTTGTCGATGGGCAAACTCGTCGGCAATGAGGCGCGTCTGCTGAACGAGGCGTTTCAATCGGGAAAGACATTCCTCGATCCGCTGACGGTCAAGGCGGAGCTCTACGCTCTCGCG
>DASXRT010000255.1:0-10796 GCA_036506455.1 Thermoanaerobaculia bacterium | reverse complement strand
GAAACGCGAAGTTGTAGATCCGCGCACTGTACCGGTCGTAAATCTCGGAGGCGGGGGAGTAATCGCCATCCTGAACGAGGCGCATCAACTCCTGATCGCTCAGGTGTTTCATCTCCCCAGCTTCTGTTCCCTTCGACGAAGGCATGACGGAAAGGTTACGGGTTTGGAGTGCGGTCGCTTGCGACCGCCTTCAAGGCGGCGGCAAGCCGCCGCACTCCAACAAGGCTGAGCTCCGGTTCATTCGTGGCAGGCTGGGCCGCCTCGATGGAGGCGATGACGAGAGCGAACAGCTCGAGCATGAGCAGAAACACTTCGGTGTCGCCGAAGTTGAACTCGAACAGGCCGGCATAGGCCAGACCGACTGTGATCGCGACGCCAGCCTCCGCGAATTCGCGTGCCGGACCGCGCCAGCCGCGCGCGCATTCGCGAAGGAAAAGCGCGAGCAGAAGGACATACGCGACGACGGCACCGATCCCACGCTCGGCCCAGAGCTGAAGGATGTTGTTGTGGAGGTGGGGCGGGCGGAAGCGCGGCGCGTCATCGCGACGATAGAGCGGATACATCTCCTTTACGTTTGCCGGCCCGACGCCGAACACGGGATGATCCTTGATCATCTCCAGGCCCGCCTCGGCCATGCGGATGCGGTCGAGATTCGATGACTGGCGTGTGTCGAACGACGACACGAGGCGTCCGAACATCGAGTCGGGCATGAATGTCAGACCGAACAACAAGGCAGGAACAGCGAAGATCAGCCAACGCGGCCGCCGCACCGTCAACACCGCGAGAATGGCCACGGTCCATCCAAGCCAGACGCTGCGGGTGAATGTCAGCAGGAGCGCAAACGAGACGACGAGCGCGCAGGCGTAGATCCACGATTGTTTTCGACGCACCGCCAGCACGACGAGGAGCAGCGAGGTCGGAAGCAGCAGACCCGAATACGTCATCACGTGTGTCGAAGGTCCGGTGATGCGATGCTCGAGATCCTGACGCTGCAGAACGAAGTACTGATAGATGCCGTACGCGGCGATTGCGGTCGCGAAGATGATCTGCGCGCGCAGCGCAAGCTCGCGAAGCGGCGGCACTTCGCGAAAGAGAATCAGCGCCGCGGGAAAGATCAGCATCTTCAGCCAGAGCGCGCTTTCGGCGAAGAGATGCCGCGACGAATGATTGACCAGTGAGGAAAGCGTGGAGACGACGCCGTACAGAACGAGCGGGTAGTAGAGAATGTGGAACGAGGGGCGGAGCTCGCGTCTCGAGATCGCCCAGCCGGCGGCGGCCAGTGTGGCCGCGACACCGAGCTCGGAGAGCGCGATCTTCTCCTGCAGAAGAATGTGGGCGAGGTAGCAGTAAACCGCGATGCGCGTCGCGATGGGGAGCGCGTCTACGCTTGCTCGAATGCTTCGTCCACGAGCATCACCGGGATGTCGCTCACGATCGGGTAAATGCGGCGGCATTTCACGCATTGCAATCCCTGCTCGACAACCGGTTCCTCGCCGCGAAATTTTTCGCGGTACTTGTCGCGAACCGCGCTTCGCCGTCCTTCGGAGAGCGGCACGAGCTTCACCTCTTCCTTGCAGAGGGGGCAGGCTAGAATCTCGAGCAGCTCCTGGTCGACGGCCATTTCGGGCCGCCAACTATACCAACATGTCATGAAGGTTTTGCATCTCGCCGCCGGCAATCGTTGGACCGGAGCGGCCGCGCCGGCGTTCGCCGAGGTCGAGGCGCTGCGCGCGGCGGGGATCGACGCGCATTATGCGTACGTCGGCGGATACAAGCTGCAGGCCAAGCTCGCTCATCACGACTTCGCACATCCGATCATCGACAAGGCACAGAATCCGATTTCGTTTCTGCGCACAGTCGACGCTCTCGATCGTCTCGTCGTGCATCACCGATTCGATTTCATCCATGCGCATCTGACATACGATCACTGGCTGGCCCGTTTCGTCGCGCGGGGACCGCGTAGCGTGCGAATCGCGCGCACGTTTCATTCGCGTCGGACGCTGCGGAGCGATCCGTTCACGCGGTCGCTCGTCCGGCGCACCGATGCGATCTTCGTCATCAACGACGAGCTCGCGCGGGCCCGTCTCCTGCGTGACATCGGCGTGACCTTTACGCCGCCGCCATTGGACGTCACACAGTTCACTCCCGATGGCAACGACGTACGCCAGCGGTATGGCATCGCGTCCGATGTGCCAGTGATCGCGGCGATCGGAAAACTCTCCAAGGGTCGCGGCTTCGAAGCAGTGATGGAGACGTTCGCGCGCGCGCGACGATCGATCGATACCGCGAAGCTGATGATCATCGGCCATGGAGAACACCGGGTTGTGCTCGAGGAGCTGGCGCGCTCTCTGGCGATCTCGGTGATCTGGGCTGGATATCACGAAGACGATCTCGCCGATCATTACCGCTCCGCCGACCTTCTTCTCTTCACGACCGCCGGCTCTGACGAAGGTCATCGCGCGGTCATCGAAGCGATGGGATGCGGCGTACTGCCGGTCACCTACCCGATCGAGGGAATGCCGGCGATTCTCGGCGAGCTGGCGGCGCGGCATTGCTCGACGTCCGCCACTCCCGAGGGCCTCGCCGCGGTCGCCGTAAGGCTGCTGAACGAGGATCGCGGTCGAATGCGCGACGAAGTAAACCGACGAGCTCAACTGTTCAGCTACGAGAAGGCGGCCCGCCGTTTGATTGACGCTTATTCGACGGTGCTGTGACGAAGGTATCTTGGCAATGCTGGATCGTTACGTCAGAATCGGGACCATCCCGTACATGAAAGAGAAGCGTGATGCCGCAGTTTGATCTCGCGGCGAGCCTCACGTCGATTGCGCAAACGATCGCGTCGGCCGTGATGGCGCTCGTGTTCTTCGGGTTCTATCGCCAATACCGCAAGTCCTACCTGCTGCACTGGACGTTGGGATGGTCGGCGCTCGCGATCAACAATCTGTTCAACGGCATCGGTGTCTGGCTGGCCCAGGGACTGAAAGTGCCGGCCTCGGAGCCGGTGGCAATCATCGTGGCCGTCATCGCCAGCGTGTCGGGTTATCTCCAGATCGGCTGGCTGCTGTTCGGCGTTTACGAGCTGGTGCGCCGCCGTCCGGTGAGGCTGGTCGAAGCGCGACGCATCGTGTGGTCGCTGTTCGGAATCGGCCTGGTCCTATCGTTGCTGTCGATCGGGCCGTCGCTGGCATCGAGCGTTCGATATTTCACGCGTGACGGCATCCTGTCGTTTGCTGCGGCCGTCGGATTCGGCATCGCATCGGTGGTGCTGTTGCGGTTTCGCGGTCGTCGCGTCGGGATCGGCTTCACCGTCCTCGGCACAGCATTCGGCGTCTACGCTCTCGGACAGCTTCATGATGTCGGTCTGGCGCTGATGTGGCTCATCGGCGGACGCACGTTCCTGTACGCGAACTACACCGGCTACGTCGATTTCCTCCTGCAATCTGTGATGGCGATCGGCATGATCGCCTGTGTTCTCGAAGATGAGCGCGAAGCCGCCGAGCTCGCGGCGGTGGAGATCGAGCATCTCGCGTATCACGACCAGCTCACCGGCCTTCCGAACCGGCCGCTGTTCATGGACCGCCTCATCGTGTCGCTGGCGCAGGCGCATCGCGCCGAGCAGAAGCTGGCCGTGTTCTTTCTCGACCTCGATCGATTCAAGGACATCAACGACTCGCTCGGTCACACGATCGGCGATACCCTGCTCAAAGGTGTGGCCGAGCGCGTGCACCGCTGCACGCGAGAGGGCGACACGGTGGCGCGTTTCGGCGGCGACGAGTTCACGCTGCTCATTCCGAAGATCGAGAACATCGAGGACGCCGCCAAGATCGCGCAGAAGATCATCGAGACTCTGAAGATCCCGTTTCTCGTCAACGACCGCGAGCTGTTCGTCACGACGAGCATCGGCGTGAGCATCTACCCGAGCGATGGATCCGATCCCGAGACGCTCGTTCGCAACGCCGACACGGCGATGTATCGCGCCAAGGAACAGGGCCGCGACAACTACCAGCTCTACGCACCGGCGATGAACGCGCAGGCGCTCGAGCGCCTGGCACTCGAGAACATGTTGCGCAAGGCGCTCAGTCAGAACGAGCTCGTTCTCTTCTATCAGCCGCAGATCGATGCCGAGACGCGCGCGATCGTCGGGCTCGAGGCACTGGTGCGCTGGCGCCATCCCCAGATGGGGATGGTGTCGCCGGCGCACTTCATCTCTGTCGCCGAGAAATCGGGTCTCATCGTTCCCATCGGCGAATGGGTCCTGCGCACGGCCTGCCGTCAGCTCAGGACGTGGCAGCGCAAGATCGATCCTGAGATCACCGTGGCCGTGAACCTCTCTGCTCGCCAGTTCCAGCAGCCCGATCTCGTGGCCATGATCCGTTCCGCCATCGAGGAGACCGGCATCGCGCCTTCCTCGCTGGAGGTCGAGATCACCGAGAGCAACGCCATGCAGAACGCGGAGCACACGATGTACATCCTGCGCGAGCTGAAATCGATTGGCGTACGCATTTCGATGGATGATTTCGGCACAGGATATTCGTCGCTCAATTATCTCAAGCGTTTTCCTATCGACACGCTCAAGCTCGACCGGTCATTCATCAAGGACGTCAACACCGACGCCGACGACGCCGCGATCGTCACCGCGGTCATCCAGATGGCTCACAGTCTGAATCTGAAGGTCGTCGCCGAAGGCGTGGAGCGCGAGGATCAGCTCGAGTTCCTGTGCCGCCAGAGCTGCGACATCATCCAGGGATATCTCTTCAGCAAGCCGCTGCCCGTCGATCAGGTCGAGGCTTACATGACCGATCGCAAAGCGGCCACTGCCTAGAGAGTTCGCAGCACCGCGCGAACCGGGCTGGCATCAGCTTTTGCGAGTCGCAGCGGCAACGCGATCAACTCGTACTCGCCTTCTTCGACATCATCGAGGACGAGCCCTTCGAGATTGGCCATGTCGTACCGCGCGAGCGCCTGGTGCGCTTCCAGTGCCTTCGACTCGAACGGATCGACGGACGGCGTGTCGATGCCGATCAGGATCACACCTCGATCGTGCAGGGCATCGACGAGCTCCGGCGAAAGGCTGGCGAAATCGTTGTTCCATTTTCGGGGATCGGGAAACGTTTTCGTGCGAAAGAGCACACGGGGCGCGGAGATCTTCCTGCCTTGAAGATCGTTCGGCACGATGCGCCGGCCTCGCGCGCGTTCGACATTCACGACGACACAACGGCCCACGTAAGAATCGAGTCTGCGCGCGGCGATGTCCGCACCGCCGGCGACGTAGTGACTCGGCGCATCCGCGTGGGCGCCGACGTGCACCGTCGTGCGGATGTCCGAGAGCGTGATGTTTGCGCCGGCGGCGATGTCGAGGTTGCGCGTGTGCGTGAACGGTGTGTCGCCCGGCCAGACTTTGATCGCCTCATCGATGAGAGGAGAGATGTCGATGAGCCGGCTCATTTCCCGGCGATGACCTTTAACTCCACCGAGATCGGCGTCGGCAATGAGTCGACACCCACGGTCGTGCGCGTCGGCTGAATCTTTCCGAAGTATTCGCCATAGACCTTGTTGAAACGGTCGAAGTCGCGCTTCATGTCGGTGAGATACACCGTCACATCGAGGACTTTGTCCAGTGAGCTACCTGCCTCTTCGAGAATCGTTTTGATGTTCTCGATGCAACTTCGCGTCTGCGCCTCGATCCCCTCCGGGATCTCGTTCGTCCGCGGCTTTCGCGGACCGATGCCCGAAGTGAACAGCAGCTCGCCAACCCTTCGCGCATGCGGATACGGCCCGACCGGTCGTGGCGCCTTCTCCGTGATCAACACTTCCTCCGGCTGCTGCTCATCGCGATGCGGCGCCTCAGAGAGCACGTTGTGCGTCTCCAGTCCCGTGCCGCCGCTCTCCGCGAACGCCGGCACCGGAGCCTCGTCGAACTCCTTTTCGAAGTCGAGCTCTTTCTCCGACGGCGACAATTCGACGATCGCCGCGCCCGTTCCCCACACCGGCTGGTAATCCCACACTTTGCCGTCGTAGCGATTGTGTTCCCCCATCAGCGCGGCCAGCCACCAGATCGCTTTGAATCCCATGTCCGCGTTCGCTTCGCGCGCAAACTCGCGCGCGACCTGCGCGACGTCTTCGAGCCGTCCCTCACCGAACATCTCCAGCAGCTTCCGATTCCATTCGTCATCTTTCGCCGAGGAGATGCGATCGCGCGCGGGGTCGATGTCGCGGACTTCGTAGCGGTTCGAGAGGTTCGTGACGCAGACGACGATCGTCTTCTTGCCATACTGCTCGATTGCCGCGCGTGCTGCGAAGCCGAGGGCGCGGCTCTCTTCGCGCTCCGCGTAGATGTTGCTGGAGACGATCGAAGCGGGGACGGCGTTGTTCGGGTCGAGCAGCTTCAGCGCCACGACCGTGCCTGTATCGATCGGAAAACCGTGGTAGTTCACCGTGGCCGCCTGCATCCCATGCTCCTTGCAGATGCGGCAGTACAGCTCACCGAACTTCGGATCGATCCGGAACTCGTACGGGATCTCGCCGAACTCGTACCAGTTCTGATCGACGAGCGTCCACTTCGGCCGCGGATCGACCTGGAAGAGATGACCGATGACGGAAAACCACTGGGTCGAATAGACGAGGAGCAGCTCGGCGCCGGATTGCTCGATCTCTTTGCCGAGCTGTTCGTAACTATTTTTGAGCGAAGCCCAGCCTGCGTTTTTGTCTGGCGCGAGCAGGATATGGGGCTGGCCGGGAACGATGTAGGCCTTGTGAATCATCGACCGCCGCCCGAGAACGAGGAATGGTGAATGTTCAATGTTGAATGTTGAATGTTGAATTCGCTGCGGGCCAAACGAGACCTCCATTCAACATTCACCATTCAATATTCACCATTCAACATTCGATTACCCCTGCGTCGTGGCCTTCTCCCGCAACTGCGGGTCCCACCCCACCACCGCGTTCCCCGTCCCGATCACGGTCCAATATCCATAGAGCTCTCCCGGATAATCAGGAAAACCAAGCGCCGACAGCATCCACGCCAGTCCTCCCGCCTTCACCTCGGAGACCGCGTGGTCCATGAACTCGGGAAGGATCGCCACGAGCTCGCGCGTGCGGCCGGTCCGCATCAGATCGATCACTTTCATGTCCCACAAATATCCGGAGTGCTCGTACACATGCTCGCGCGACATGTCTTCGGGGATCTCCGGCTCGGTCGTGAAATGGCGATGCGAGAGCGTGTTCGATGCGAGAAGGACCGCGCGGCGCCCGCTCTTCTCGATGGCGCGCCTCGTCGCCTGACCGAGCTTGATCATCTGCGCCTGCCCCATCTCGTTCGAGAAGTAATACGGCGAGTTGTTCGACGAGATGCCGACGATGGGGATGTCCCAGTCGGGATTCATCATGTGGCAGGAGACGATCGTGCCGTAGTCGACGCGGAAGTTCGGGTTGCGCATCATCTTCGTGATCAGCCCGTCCTTCTTCCCCTCCTCGGCGATCATCTCCGCGAGCTCGACGTCGACTTTGATGTCGTAGTTGAAGCGAAAGAGATTGGGAAAGATCGGATCGACTGAAAGACCGTGAAACTCCGGGACGCCGAGGAAGTGGTGACCGATGACGGTCTGCCAGTGCGGGGAGTGGACGAGGAACACGTCCGGCTTCTTCGATAAGAAATGCTTGCGCGCGCGTTCGTATCCCCAGCGCAGTACCTCCCATCCGCATTCGGACTTCGGTTCGTTGCGCCAATGGTTCTCGCCGTAGACGATGTGGGGTGGGTGGGGCGCTAACAGACCGCCGATGATTTCGCCTTTGCTCATAATTTCACGCAGACATTCTTCGCTTCGGTAAAGAATCTCAACGACTCGAATCCTCCCTCCCGCCCCACGCCGCTCTCTTTCATCCCGCCGAATGGAACGCGAAGATCACGCAACAACCAGCAGTTGATCCAGACCGTGCCGCTGTCGATCGCCGCCGCCACTCGATGCGCACGCTGCAAGTCGCGCGTCCACAACGTCGCCGACAAACCGTAGCGCGTCGAATTGGCGAAGGCGATGGCCTGATCTTCCCGATCGAACGGTGTGATCGTCACCACCGGTCCGAAAATCTCTTCCTGCAGAACGCGGCAATTGCAATCGAGCCCGGTGATCACGGTCGGCTCGATGAAATATCCACGTCGATCGACGCGACGACCCCCGGTGACGATCGTGCCGCCCTCCTGCTTCGCCAGATCGATGTAGCCCGTGACTTTCCGGACGTGCGCTTCGCTGATCAAGGCACCGACATCGGTCGCCTCGTCGGAAGGATCGCCGATGCGAAGCTTTTTCGTCGCAGCGACAAAACGCTGCACGAAATCATCGTGGATCGAGCTCTCCACGAAGAGGCGCGATCCGCAGAGGCAGATCTCGCCCTGATTGGCAAAGCTCGACTGAATCGAGGTCGTGACCGCCTGATCGAGATCGGCGTCGGCGAAGATGAGATTCGGATTCTTTCCGCCGAGCTCCAGCGAGAGTTTCTTGAAGCGCGGTGCGGCATTCGCCGCGATCGCCGCGCCGGTCACGGTGCCGCCGGTGAAAGAGATGACCGGCACCTCGTCATGACAGGTGAGCGCTCGACCGGCCTTCGGACCGTATCCATGAACGATGTTGATCACGCCGGGAGGAATTCCTGCTTCCATCGCCAGCTCGGCGAGGCGGTGCGCAGTCAGCGGCGTCAGCTCGCTCGGCTTCGCCACGCACGTGTTGCCCACCGCGATCGCCGGCGCGATCTTCCACGACAGCAGATAAAGAGGCAGGTTCCACGGCGAGATGAGGCCGGCTACGCCGAGCGGCTGCCGCAACGTGTAATTGAGCGCCGTGGAATCGGTGATGTGCGCTTCGCTCGCGAAATGAAGGATCGCGCTCGCGAAGAAGCGGAAGTTCGCGACCGCGCGCGGGATGTCGAGCCGCCGCGCCAGCGTGATCGTCTTGCCGCTGTCCATCGACTCGAGTTGTGCCAGCTCTTCGAGGTTGTCTTCGATCAGATCGGCGAGCCGCATCAGGAATCGGGAGCGCTCTGCGACCGGCGTTCGCGACCACGACGCGAATGCGTCGCGTGCGGCGCGCACTGCCGCATCGACGTCACGCTCATCGCTGTCGGGCACTTCGGCGATCGGTTCGCCGGTCGCCGGACCGATGTCGTCGAAATACGCGCCGCTGACGGGGGCGCAGAAATCGCCTCCGATGAAGTTACCGAGTCGCATTCACGTCACTCTGAGCGGAGCGAAGAGTCTCGCCTGCCGAGATCCTTCGCTTCGCTCAGGATGACGTAGTCATAAATTCCTCCGGATCGAACTCCCATCGATCGACATCCGGATCCCATGAGTCCCACGGCACGATCGTCTCCATGCGATCGCGCAGGTGCGGCGGGATCACTTCCGGAACGATGAACGCTTTCTGCCGGCGCAGCTTGTACGGATTTCGAAACTCGAAGCCGAGAACGCCGAGGATGTAGCGGGCGATGTACCAGGAAGCTTGCGGGTTCCAGCCGTGCGCCACTTTCACGACGACGCCGAGACCTTCCGGATACTCGGGATGCTCGATCGCGAGTCCGAGGAGACCGTCGGCGCCTTCCTTGGCGATGACGCGGCCGTGACAGGCCTTGAGAATCGTCGAGTCGAGTCGATTGAAGCCGCCGATGAGGTCGGGATGCCCGACCATCGCGTTCCAGATCCAGTCCGCGTCCTTTTCCGTCACGAGGTTCGCGAACAGCTTCGCGAGATCGGTGACGGTCATGCTGATCGTCGGCAGTCCGCATCCATCCTTCGCGATCTTGCCCGCCTTCCACTCAGAGCCGAGGACGCGCTGGATGTAGTGCATGTAATCGATGAAGAAGGGATGATGCGGAAGAACGTAGCCGGCCCGCTGCCATCGTTTGAGCTTGCAGCCGCGCAGGATCGCGGCGTGCTCGCCGGAACAGCAGTGATACCAGCGCCGCGGCCGGCGGACCTGACGGCCGAACTGCACGAGCGGCACGTCGTGCGGCGCCTGCATCAGTCCCCACTCGCTCTGCAGCAGCAGCGAGCGGGCCACCCGCACATGTTCCGTGTCGCCGTTGTGCGATGCGACGGCGATGGCCTGCTGCTCGCCGCTGAGCGCATCTCGAAATTCCTTCGCGAAGACCTTCATCATGATCGGCTTGACCATCGAGCGGCCGTAGACCTCGACGTTGCCGCCGAACGAATAGATCAGTTTCTTGCCCGTCACCCACGAGACCGCGCCATGCACGGTGTTCTCGGCGATGCCGTTGCGCCGGTATTCGACCAGCGGCTGCCAGTTCGGCATCGGGCGGGCGAAGTTTACGGGCAGATGTTCGTCGTTCATCGGCGGAGTCGAAGCAGTTCGTCGACGGTGATGAAATCGAATCCACGGCGGCGCAAGCCGGCGATGATCGGAGCGATGGCCGCGCGCGTCTGTTCTCTCCCGCTGTACCACGGATGCAGAAGGATGATCGATCCCGGCCGCGTTCGCGAGAGAACGTCGGCGACGATGCGATCGGTGTGATGATCGATCTTCGGATTCGATTCCGGCTCGACGTCCCATGTGATGTGCGTTCGTCGATGGCGCATCAGATACCACGGCAGGGCGACGAGCTTCTTGTAGTGCGGCGCGCGGAAGTAAATCGGTCCTCCCCATCCGGCGGCGCGAATCAAAGCTTCGGTTGATTCGATCTCGCTCCGAATGTGCGACGGCGACTTGAGCACGAGACGATCGTGGTGAAACGTGTGGTTGCCGATCTCGTGACCGGCGGCGATCAGCTTCGGGATGACGTCCGGATTCTCC
>DASXRT010000254.1:0-23361 GCA_036506455.1 Thermoanaerobaculia bacterium | reverse complement strand
ACCCTCAGGCAACGTGTTCAGCACATCTCGCACGCGCTCGCACTCGCGATCGCAGAGAGCGAGAAGCTCATCATCGCGATCATCGCGCGCATCGATCCTGTTGTCGTGAACATCGGCCGAGCCGTGCATGAGCCGCGACTCGACGAGCGCGCGCCGATCGAGTGACCACACCTCATCGCGCGTGACGATCGCGAAGTGACTCAATTCAACTGGTAGTCGAACGTCTTGCTCTGCTGGTTGAAAGTGACCTGCAACCTGTGCGCGGTTCCCGGCTGGAAGTTCTTATGGATGATCTGATGGTCGGAGATCTTCTGGGAAGGCACGACCACCCAGACCTGCACGTCGGCGTTGCGGGGTGCGAAATTCGCGGTCACGTTCACGGTACGCGGCACATTGCGCCGCGTCAGGAAGCGACCCTTCTCTTCGAAGAGGTTCTCGTGCGCAACAGTATCGGCGCCGACCTTCACCATGATGTATCCCTCGTTGAACGGACTGGCGAAGATGGTCGTGAGTTGTGCGGGCGCATTCGAGATCCCGCGGCCGCTACCCGGTGCAACGGTACCGGTGCGCGCCGCAGTACCGGTCGTGGTCGTCGTCGCCACTCCGGACGACGGTCGCGTCTTCGCGGCCGCGGCGGCGGCTGTCTTCGCGACCTCGATCTTCTGCTGTTCCTCCTGAGCGAGCCTCAGGAAGTTGGCTGTCTGGTCGTCGCTCGGGTTCATCGTGAACGACTCCTGCAGCAACTGAATCGCCTCCGGGAACTTCTTCTGGTTGTACAGCTCCACACCCTGATCGCGCTTCTGCCTCGCCTCGGCGATCTGCTGCTTGCTCAACTCCTCCTTCTGTCGGATCGCCTCGAGCTTCTGAACCATGTCGCCGATGGCCGGCGAATTCGGCGCCATTTTGTTGAGCTGTTCGAATTTCACGAACGCTTCATGGATGCGACCCTGGCGCAGCAGAGCGTTCCCTTCTTCGCGAAGCTGACGCTCGCGCAGGCGGCGCTGTTCGGCACGCTGATCGATTTTCGGCACAGGCGGCTTCTGTCGCTGAATCGCCAGCACCGCGGTCGTCAGTCCGATGATGAGGAGCGCGATGATCGCACCGAAGATCGGCGGTGAGATGCGGGCACGCCAGCCGGGATATTGCCGCACACGCGTGAACGTGTCTTCCAACTGTTTCTTCAGTGGCTGGCGTTGCCCGGCGACTTTCGCCGCCGGCTTCGCGTCGATCGTGGAAACGGACGAGACTTGCCCAGGTCCGCTCGGCGCTGACACATCGCCGAGCTCCGGGAACGGCATCTCGATGGTCGGAATCGCAATCTTGTCGCGAGTGCTGATGGTTTCCTCTTCCATCATCGGCTCCGTCTTCATCGGCTTTTCGCCGCGGACGACCGAACGGAGAGCGCTCGAAAATTCCTTTGCTCGCTGATAACGCTTGGAAGGATCCTTCGCCAGTGCGTGGCCGACGACCTCATCGAAGCCGTCGGGGATCTGCGGATTGATCTCGTGCAGCGACGGAAACGGCTCGTGGACGATCTTGTAGGAGATCGATGTGAGCGAATCGCCGCCGAACGGCTTGCGCCGCGTCAGACACTCGTAGAGGCAGATGCCTAGGGAAAAGATGTCGGTGCGTCCGTCGACGGGCGCGCCCTTGATCTGTTCCGGAGCCATGTAGTTCGGCGTGCCGAGGAACTGACCGGTGGAGGTGAGATTCGCAGCGCCCGAGGCGATCTTGGCGATCCCGAAGTCCATGATCTTCGCTCGGTTGCCCTCGAGAAGGATGATGTTCGCGGGCTTGACGTCGCGATGGATGATTCCTTTAGAGTGCGCGAAGTCGAGGGCATCGGCGATCTGCGCGATGATGTCACCCACCTGATCGAATGACAGCGTCTTTCCCTGCGCCAGAATCTCCTTCAGGTTCTGGCCCTCGACGTACTCCATGGCGATGAAGGAAACGCCGGTCGTCTCATCCTGACCGATGTCGTGCACGGTCACGATCGCCGGATGATTGAGGATGCCCGCGGCCTGTGCTTCCCGGACGAAGCGCTGCTGAAACTCTTTCGTGTCATCGTCGTCGGCGTGCGCAGCCGGACGGATCGTCTTCAGCGCGACGAGCCGGCCGATCAACGGGTCCTTGGCGAGATAGACGATGCCCATCGCCCCTTTGCCTAGCTCCCGAACCACTTCATATCGGCCGAGCTTCAAATGGGACCGTTCTCCGGCGGGACTGCGCGGCTCCGCCCCGGCATCGAGGGGAGTGCCATGGATCGACAATGATAACTCCTGCAACGGCGCGATGCGCCCAAACCCCAACTGCTGATTTTAAATTATGATCTACCGCTCGTTGTGAAACTTCCCACCTAAGAGGTCATGCTCATGAAGGTCTACTCCGGATCGGAGATCCGCAATGTTGCACTGGTTGGCCATAACGACACCGGGAAGACGACTCTGGTCTCCCAACTGCTGTTCAACACGGGCGCAGTAACCCGCCTGGGCCGTATTGATGACGGCACGACCACAACCGACTTCGACCCTGATGAAATCGAGCGAAAGCACTCCATTTCCGCGGCCGTGGCGTTCGTCGAGTGGAAAAACACGAAAATCAATCTTCTGGATACGCCCGGCTTCGGCATTTTCGCGATGGAGGCCAAAGCCGCTCTGCGTGTGGCCGATTCGGCGGCGATCGTGGTCAGCGGCGTCACCGGAGTCGAAGTGACTACCGAGAAGGTCTGGAAGTTTGCCGACGAGTTCAACCTGCCACGGCTCGTGATCGTGAACAAGATGGACCGCGAACGCGCCTCCTTCAGCCGAACACTCGAGGCGTTGCAGAAAAAGTTCGGGAAAAATATTGTTCCGATCCAGATTCCGATCGGAGAAGAGAAGGAATGCTGCGGCGTCATCGATCTCGTGGCCATGAAGGCGTACAGGTACGCCCCTGATGCTTCGGGAAAGTTCGACGCAACAGACATTCCTGCCGACTTCAAATCAGCCGCCGACGAATGGCGGGAGAAGCTCATCGAGAAAGTGGCCGAGGGCGACGACACGCTCATGGAACGCTTCTTCGAACAGGGCGGACTATCTCAGGAAGAACTGATCGACGGCCTGAAACGAGAAATCAGTCATCATCAGATCTTCCCGGTTCTGTTTGCGTCCGCATCGCACAACATCGGCGGCCACGCGATACTCGATGCATTCGTATCGCTGCTGCCGCCGGCCGACGAAGCGAAGACGATCGAAGGGAAGGACGCCAAAGATCAGCCGATCACATTCGAGCGGCGCGCCGAAGCGTTTCCGGCGGCACTCGTCTTCAAGACGTTCTCGGATCCGTTTTCAGGCCGCGTATCGCTCTTCCGCGTATTCTCCGGAACGTTGAAATCCGACACCAGTTACTGGAACACGACGCGCGATCACGAGGAGCGCGTCGGCAAGCTGCAGCTCCTGCAAGGGAAACAGCAGATGCCGATCCCGGAGTTGCGCGCGGGCGACATCGGCGCCGTGGCAAAGCTCAAAGATGTACGGACCGGCGACACGCTCGCGTCGAAGGATCATCCGATCGTGATCCAGCACATTGAGTATCCCGAGGCCGCGATCGCGTTCGCGGTCGAGCCCAAGACGCGCGGCGACGACGACAAGCTCTCGAGCGCGATCGCTCGCATCATCGAAGAAGATCCGACGATCAAATTCCAGCGCGATGAGCAGACGAAGGAGTTTCTCATCAGCGGTCAGGGGCAACTCCACGTCGAGATCATCGTCGCGAAGCTGAAGAAGAAGTACGGCGTCGACGTAATCCTCCATCCGCCGAAGGTTCCTTATCGCGAGACGATCACAAAGCCGGCCGACGCTCACGGCCGCCACAAGAAGCAGTCCGGCGGTCATGGTCAGTTTGCCGACTGCAAGATCACCATGGAGCCGCTGCAGCGTGGCGGCGACTTCGAATTCATCAATGAGATCTTCGGCGGCTCGATCCCCCGTCAGTACATCCCCGCGGTGGAGAAGGGAATTCAGGACGCGCGGATGCGCGGCTATCTCGCCGGCTATCCCGTCGTCGATTTTCGCGTCCGTCTGAAGGATGGCCAGTACCACGACGTCGATTCGTCCGAAATGGCGTTCAAGATCGCCGGCTCGCTCGCGTTCCAACAGGGGATGGAGCAGGCCAGGCCGACATTGCTCGAGCCGATCATGCATGTCGACATCAGCGCGCCAACCGAATACATCGGCGATCTGATGGGCGATCTGAACTCACGCCGCGGCCGAGTGGAAGGGGTCGACGCTGAAGGTGACACGCAGACGGTGAAGGCACGCGTGCCGCTCGCGGAGATGTTGACGTACGGCTCGACGCTGCGCTCGATCACGCAGGGCCGCGGCAGCTTCCACATGGAGTACTCGCATTACGAAGAAGTGCCGAGGAACCTGCAGGAGAAGATCATCGCCGAGGCGAAGAAGGCAAAGGAAGCGCACGTAGCCGCGCACTAGCCGTGCGCGGCTGTAGTCGGTAGTTAGTGGTTGGTAGTGCAGCAGCGCAGAAACGAAGAGTCACATCCAACCCGACTACCGACTACCAACTACTGCTTCTCCAGCTTCACCTGAATTCTCGCCACCTCATCCTTCGCATTCTCTGCGGCGGTGACGATGAACTGCCGGTCTTTGTAACCGGGAGCGGAGAGGCGGATCGTGTAACTGCCGGGCGCGGCGAAGTCGTACTCCTCATCTTCGGAATCGAACTGATTCGCCTGTCCGATCGCGACGTCATTGACGTAGACCACGGCATCGGGCGGCGTCACGTTCGTGCGCAGACCGCGCCGCGCGGTGAACCGCGGCGTACCGTTCACGCCCGTGATGTCAGCCGCGACCGGAACACTCGATGCCGGAAACATGAGCGAAGCACCTGGCTCCGGCTCCCCGGGCGGGGCGGGAGCGGTGGCGCGCATCGGAGGGCGACGCGGCTGCACGATGCGCACGAGCGTCTGGTCGCGATAGCGCATGCCGGTGATCACGGCCAGCGCCGCAAGCGTCACGAGGACGACGCCGATTGCGATCGGCACCCACGGCGGCATTGGCGCAGGTTCATCGCCGCGATCGTGCTCCGGCTGTGGTGTCAGCGGCGGCGGCTGTTCGCTCATCGGTCGTTGTCGTTCTCCGCGGTCGCTGATTCGTCGATCGTCGCCGGACCTTCGTCGGTCACGAGAGTCTCTTCGTCGTCGTCGAGTTTCTCGTATTGCTGTTGGCGATGACGAACGAGCTGCAGCGCGCGCTCTTCGTCTTCCGCTGCTACGTAGACGCGGATGTCGCCCATCGCGCCGAAGTTGATCGGCTCCATGGTGAATTTGACGTTCTCGACCTGCGCCGGAACACCTTCGGCTTCGAGAAATCCCTGCAGCAGGCGCGCTTCCTCTTCCGTTCCGGTGCTGGTGATCTCCACCCAGGTTGTGTTGTCGTCCGATTGAACCGCCTGGAACGGCAGCTCATCGACGAGCGCAACCTGATGATCCGGACACTCTTTCGTTCCCGCGGGAAATGCCTTCTTGCATCTCGGACAGTACGGCATTGGTCATGACTCCTTTAAGGAACGAGAGCGACGATTCCCCGCTCTTCCGTCATCCTTCCGACCTTTGCATAGAACAGGCCGCCTTGACGAAAACGCTCCTCGAGATCGGCAGCGCGCGCCGCGGAGACCGCGATGAGCAGGCCGCCGC
This sequence comes from Thermoanaerobaculia bacterium, assembly GCA_036506455.1. Classification (GTDB taxonomy): domain Bacteria; phylum Acidobacteriota; class Thermoanaerobaculia; order Gp7-AA8; family Gp7-AA8; genus DASVHS01. The sequence continues at coordinate 17,669 of DASXRT010000254.1, read as the reverse complement.
TGGTCTGCGCGTCGCACATCAATTTGAACTCCTCCTCGGCGACGGAGGAGCGCACACGACGGCGGAAGGTCTCGACATTTCGTGTCGTTCCCGCGGGGCAGAAGCCGCGGGCCAGGTACTCGCGCGCGCCTTCGAGGACCGGCACGGCGCCTACGCGAATCTCCGCACCGAGTCCGGAGCCATCACACATCTCGAGAAGATGCCCGACCAGTCCATACCCTGTGACATCGGTAGCAGCGTTCACGCGCGCGTCGACCATCACTCTGGCGACGTCGCGATTGAGCATCATCATCCATCGGATCGCGCCGTCGAGGTTCGGCGGCTCCGCCTGCCGGAACAGCTTCTTTCCGCTCAGCCCGCGGTGCGCACAAACGAGAATGCCGTTCCCGATCGGCTTTGTCAGATAGAGGATGTCGCCGAGGTGCGCGGTGGAGTTGCGCACGAGTTGATCGATGGGCACCGTACCGGTGACGGCGAGGCCGTACTTGGGCACGTCGTCGATGATCGTGTGCCCGCCGCCCACGGGAAATCCGGCTTCTGCCGCTTTCTCCGCGCCGCCACGAAGGATCTCGTGCAATGTTTCGAGCGGCAGCTTGTCGCTCGGAAACGCCGCGATGGCCAGGCCGAGGATCGGGGTGGCGCCCATTGCGTAGACGTCGGAGACGGAGTTCGCTGCGGCAATCGCGCCGAAGATGTACGGGTCGTCGACAATCGGCGTGAAGAAATCGACTGTCTGCACGATGGCCGTATCGCCGTTGATGCGCAGCACGGCCGCATCGTCGTTGGTCGACGTTCCGACAAGAAGATCCCCTACTCCTTCCTGAGAAGGAAGATTGGAGAGCACCGAGCGCAGGTCATCCTGACCGAGCTTGCAGGCTCAACCGGCCGTGGTCGCGAAAGACGACAGCGCAGGGTACGAAGTGTGGAGCTTGTGCTTCACGGGGAGAGTTTATCTTGGAGTGCGGCGGCTTGCCGGCGCCGTCACCCAAGGCGGCAGCAAGCTGCCGCACTCCAAGGCTACGCCTCTGCCAACACCGTCGCCCTCGCATGTTCACACGCCGCGAGAATCTCCTGATACACCTCATAGGCGAGCTCCGGCCGCAGCGGCGCCGGCGCGCCGCGCGCCACAATCTCCGCGATCTGCGAGGCGTAGTACGACGGGAGAGGAAGGTGGTCGCCGGCCATGCGCATCGACCGAAATCCGACGAGCAGCTCGTCTTCGAGCTCGGTGCGGAAGCTGCCGTCCAGGATCTTCTCTTCGAGCGCGTTGTAATCGACGTTCATTTCGCGAGAAAGCGCTCCATCAGCGGACGATCGGCGCCATAGGTTACGCGAACCGTCGAGCCGGCGATCTTCGCCAGCGAGCCGTCGAGAAAGCGCCGGTATGCATCGTAGAACTGCCGGGCATGCGCATCGGAGTCCCACTGCGTCTCGACGAGCACTGTCGGCTCGCAGAATTGATTCTGCGCGATCGTGACGCGGTCGCCGACCCAACCCTCGGCGTTGCCGGCGAGAAAACGCCAATGCCATTCGCCGAGATGCTCGACCGAGAGCAGGTACGGAACGGCAATGGCAGGCTTGGCGTTGAACGGCGCCGGCATGAATCGGTGCTCGAAATAGTCGGCCGGATGGAGGATCTCGCGCGTCGATCGCGGTGGATTCGCGTACACGCGATCGAGCTCTTTCCAACCGCCGCGACGATAGGCCTCCATCACGAAGCGCAGTCCGTCGAGATACGGGAACTTCAGCAACTCCACGAAGTATCGGGGCCCTTCGATCGGTGCTTTCTGCGTCGCGGCCGACAGCATGCCTGTCAAGAGATCGTTCTTGATCAATTCGTCGAGCGAGCCGCCACCCTGTTCCATCATGTAGGCGAGCATCACGAGCGAGGCCTCTCCTTCGACCAGGGCGTGGTAGGCCAGATTGGCGTCGGTATCGTCGCGCAGCGCCAGATCCTTCATCCCGATCGCGAAATGTTGATCCTGTAGCGCGTGCGTCAGCTCATGAACGGCCACGCCGGCATCGAGCGGGCCCGACATCGGCAGGTTCTTCATCGCCTCGGGCATCTGCCGTATGGTGTAGAACGTCTTCGTCGGCGGGTCGTAGTAGGCGAGGACCTGTGATTGATAAACGTCGAGCAGCGAGGAGACGATCGACTCCCCGCCCGCGTCCTCGCTCACGAGCCGCAAAGCCCGAAGGACTTCGGTCCACTCTTCAATCGAATAAGGCAGCGACTTCGCGAACTGCTCGCGCAGCCGGCCGGGCAGATCGCGGCGATCGATCTCCACGGTTCGGATCGGCGCGAGGAAGCGCAGGCCGCGAATCCTTTCCACCGCGCGGATTTCCTCCTCGATCGTGGCGCCGCGCGCACCCAGCGCCAGCAGCACCAAGACCACCGAGACAAGTGTTCGACGTAACGCCTTCATACAGTTAGAATGCCCCACGATTCTGCGCATGGAACGGGGTGAAAGCGAGCGGATCGACATCACCATCAGTAGCCGATTTGAGAACATCGAGCTCGTTCAGGTGATTGCGGAGCACCTTTGTGAAAACGCCGGTCTCGACGAAGACGGTTCTCACTGGATCGGAATGGCCGTGCGGGAGGCTGTGGCAAACGCGATCAAGCACGGTAACAAAATGGACGTTCAGAAAAAAGTGAATGCACGCTTCGATCTTCGCGGATCGGAGCTCGAGATCACGATCTCGGATGAGGGAGAAGGCTTCGATCCGGCAACGGTGGGTGATCCGCTCAATCCGCAGAACCTGATGAAGACGAGCGGACGCGGCATCTTCTACATGAGGACGTTCATGGACGAGATTCATTACTCATTCAATCCCGGCGGTGGAACGTCGCTGATCATGACCAAGAATCTGGCCAAAGGACCCGGTATCGCCAGCTCCAAGGCCTAAAAGGAGAGAGAGAAATGAAAGCCACTTCCCGCACCTCGGACGGCGTCGAGATCATCCAATTGCAGGGAAAGATCACGATCGGCTCGGGCGATTCTCAGTTGCGCGAAGTCATCACCAACGCGCTGAACAACGGCAAGAACAACATCTTGCTCGACATGAGCGGAGTGACGACGATCGACTCCTCCGGGATCGGCGAGCTCGTTGGCTCGTACACGACGGTGACCAATCGCGGCGGCAAGCTCAAGCTGCTGCACCTTCCGGCCAAACTCAACGAGCTGCTGCACGTGACACAGCTCATCACCGTGTTCGAGGTGTACGAGAACGAACAGGACGCCTTGAGGAGCTTCTAGTCCTGTAGCACCCGGCTACACCTAGCCTCTCCTCCGCCCGCGCCTCGCCGGGGTCGCCGCCGGCTCTTCCGGCTGAACAGTCCAGCGCATCGGCAGTGCGTTTGTGTAAACCGTTTCGTTGCGCTCGAGCCACTTCGGAAACAGTTCGTCCGCCAGCTTGGGATCGTAGACGCCTCGCTCCGGAATCGCGATCAGCTTTTCAAACTGCGCGGTGTCGTCGAGGAAATTGACTTTGATGCGCATCTGGCGCGGGATGCGCGATACGGGAGTCTCAGACGGCATGAGGATGTTCACCCGCGCCACGGTGCTGAAGCTCTTCTTCTCACCCGGCGCGATGCGGATCAGCCGCGGTAGCAACTGCTCGCCGGGCACTTCGGATCCGATGTTGACCGTCACGGTCTGCGTATCGGGATCGTAATTCGTCTCCGGAATGATGTCGGCGATGGCGATCGGTCCGGAACGACTGTTGGTGATGTCGTACTTGAAAGGAATGCTGATCGCGCTCTGCAGCCGATCGCCGAAGATCTCGGCGTCGATGCGCACGTCGTTGTCCGTACCGACGACGCGCCGCGGCTCATTCTGATTGACCGGTGTGTTCTTCGTTGCAGTGGCGCAACTGAACAGGAGAAGCGTTGCTGCCAGAAGGATCGAGTTCCTCACGGGCCTTCCTCCTCGCAAGCACAAGTCTAGTTCATCCTGAGCCAAGCGAGGGATGAACTGCGTGATGAACCACTAGAAACGCGGCCCGGAGCCGCCGATGTGTTGCTGCGATGCATCCGCCATTCCGCTCTTTGTCGCTGAGTTGTACTGAACCGGGATGGCATTGAGGAAGATCGTATCGTTACTCTCGAGCCAGTGATCGAACTGCGCATCGGTCAGCTCGATCGAGGCCGCGCTTTTTGCCTGCTGATCGATCAGCGTGCGGAAGGGCCCCAGATCGCGCAGGAAGTTCACTTTGATCTGTACGAACCGCGGCAGCGCCGCGAAGGGTGAGCGCACGGCCGGCATCGCCACGTGCAGGATCGCGCCGATCGTGAAGGTCTTCTTCTGGCCGGCGCGGATCGTGACGAGATGCGGCATCGTTCCCGCCTTCGGAACCTCCGACCCGAGGGATACCGTGATCGTTCGCGACTCCGCGTCGTAGCTGACGTCGCACACTTTGTCAGCGACCGCAATCGGATCGGAAGAAAGATTCTCGATCTGGTAAGTCACGCCCAGAGGCGATCCCGAGGACACCGTCTCGTGAATGAGTTGGGCGTCGACTCGGATGTCGTCCTCGCGACCGAGCGCGCGGCGCGGGTCGTTCATATCGACGTGCGCCGCATAGGCAGCAGCGACGTTGAAAACGGCGATGGTCAGAAACAACTTCGAAGATCTCATGGCCCCCTCAGGGTGATCAATCGATCTTCAACACAGCCAGAAATGCCTCCTGCGGAATCTCCACCTTACCCACCCGCTTCATCCGTTTCTTGCCTTCTTTTTGCTTCTCCAGAAGTTTGCGCTTGCGCGTGATGTCTCCGCCGTAACACTTGGCCAGGACGTTCTTGCGCAAAGGCTTGACGGTTTCGCGGGCGATCACTCGATTACCGATAGCCGCCTGCAAAGCTACTTCGAACATCTGTCGAGGGATGAACTCCTTCATTTTCTCGACCAGCATTTTTCCGCGCGCGTACGCTTTGTCCTTGTGCACGATGAGACTCAGCGCGTCGAGCGGCTCGCCGTTGACCAGCACATCCATCTTCACCAGGTCACTTTCCCGGTATCCGATGAACTGGTAATCGAGTGAGGCATATCCGCGGGAGATCGACTTCAGCTTGTCGAAGAAATCGAGGATCACCTCATTCAACGGCATCTCGTAAACGATCATGACTCTGTTGCTGCCGACGTATTCCAGCTTTTTCTGCTGGCCACGCCGGTCGATAGCCAGAGCCAAAATCGGGCCAACGAATTCATCCGTAGTGAGGATCGTCACTTCAAAAAAGGGCTCTTCGATGACCGCGATGTTTGCGGCATCCGGAAGTTTCTGAGGGTTTTCGACTTCCACGACTTCGCCATCGGTTTTCGTCACACGGTAGCGAACGCCAGGAGCCGTGGTGAGGAGCTCCAGATTGAACTCGCGTTCCAATCGTTCCTGGATGATGTCCATGTGCAAAAGTCCAAGAAATCCACAACGAAATCCAAATCCCAGAGCGACGGAGTTCTCCGGCTCGTAACTGAACGAAGCGTCGTTGAGTTTCAGCTTCGCCACGGCCTCACGGAGATTCTCGTAATCCTCTGTATTGATTGGGAAGAGACCGGCGAAGACCATGGGCTTCACTTCCTGGAAGCCGGGAAGCGGCTCGGGATTCTCCTTCGCCGTCGTGATCGTGTCGCCGATCTTGGCCTGCACGATGTCTTTGATGTTCGCGGAGAAGAAACCGACTTCGCCGACGCCGAGGGAGTCGACGGCCTTCGGTTTGGGCGTGTAGATGCCCATTTCCGTCACTTCGTACTCCCTGCCGGTTGACAAAAATTTGACTCTGTCTTTCAGACGAAGCTCGCCGTCGACGATGCGCAGGAGGCACATGACGCCGCGATAGGAGTCGTACCAGGAGTCGAAAAGCAGCGCGCGCAGCGGTCCGTTCGCATCTCCTTTCGGAGCGGGGATGTTCGTGATGATCTTCTCGAGAATCTCATCGACGCCGATGCCTGCCTTCGCCGACGCCAGAACCGCTTCGTGCGCATCGAGGCCGATCAGGTTCTCGATCTGCTCTCGCACCTTCTCGGGCTCGGCCGAGGGCAGATCGACCTTGTTGATGACCGGAAGAATCGCCAGATCGTTGTTGATGGCCAGATAGCTGTTGGCGAGTGTCTGCGCTTCGACGCCCTGCGTGGCATCGACGACGAGAATCGCGCCCTCGCACGCGGCGAGGCTGCGCGACACCTCGTACGTGAAGTCGACGTGGCCGGGCGTGTCGATGAGATTGAACGTGTAATCCTTGTACTGAACCGTCACCGCGCGGGCTTTGATGGTGATGCCGCGCTCGCGCTCGAGATCCATGTCGTCGAGCATCTGCTCGTGCATGTCGCGCTGCTCGACCGCACCAGTGACCTGCAGCAGACGATCGGAAAGCGTCGTCTTGCCGTGATCGATGTGGGCGATGATCGAGAAGTTGCGAATGAGTTCCGGAGCGGGCATTGCTAAGGCGAAGCGCCCCTCACGGCTTCAAATTCCTCATCACGAAGTCAACCATCAACGTCCGCATCTGCTTGACGAGATCGACGTCGGTCACACCGTGGCGCGATTTGGGATACACCATCAGCTCGAACTGCTTGCCCGCTTTCTGGAGGCCGTACACGAGTTGAATCGTGTTCTGCACATGGACGTTGTCGTCGATGGCACCATGGAGGAGAAGCAATTTCCCTTGGAGATTCGCGGCGGCGCGCTGCGGTGAGCTCTTCTCGTAACCCTCTTTGTTGTGCTCCGGCGTGAGCATGTAGCGCTCGGTGTAGACCGAGTCGTAGTCGTGCCAGTCGGTCACCGAGCCGCCGGCGATGCCGGCGCTCCACTTCGTGCTGTGTGTCAGCGCGTATGACGTCATGAAGCCGCCGAAGCTCCATCCGTTCAGGAGAACACGTGAGCGGTCGATGTATGGCTTCCCCGTCAACCAGTCGATGCCGTCTTCCAGGTCGCGTAACTCCAGCTCGCCGAAATTTCGATAGAGCGGCCAGGCCGACTGCGCGCCCTTCCCGCTGGCGGTCCGGTTATCGCAGATCCACACCACGATTCCCTTTTGCGCGAGAAGCTGATGAAAGAGATACGTCGTTCCGCCCCATGCGTTCCGAACCTGCGGCGCATGCGGACCGCTGTAGGTGTGCTCGTATACCGGATACTTCTTCGATGCGTCGAAGTGTGGAGGTCGGATGATCATCGCCTCCATCACGAATCCGTCGCGCGTCTTCACAGTCACGAACTCGGTCTTGCCGAGATCGAACTTCTCCAGATCACTTTGGCTGTTCGTATCGCGAATGACTTTGGAGATCTTGCCCGTCGCGTCGGCGATGGAGATGCGCGTCGGTGTCGTCACGTCACTCCAACTGTCGACGAATCGTGTCAGTTCGTTGTTGAAGGTGGCGTCATGCGTCCCGGCCCGCTCGGTGAGACGCTGTTTGCCGGTGCCGTCGAGACGCATGCGGTACACGTCGACGCCGATCGGACTCCGCTCGGTCGATGAGTAGTAGATCCATCCATTCTTCTCATCGATGCCGAAGAGCTTGCGCACTTCCCAATCGCCGGATGTGATCGCGCGACGATCGGCCGAGACCTTGTAGATATGCTTCCAGCCTGTCGACTCGCTCAGCCAGAGGAAAGAACCGTCCGCGAGCCAGAACGGGCTGCCTTGATTGTCGACCCAGGCCTTCGTCGTCTCGTGGACGAGACGGCGGACCTCTCCGCCGCTGCGCGGAACCTGGTTCAGATCGAGATATGTCTGCTCGCGGTCCTGAACCTGAAAAGCGACGGCGCTGCTGTCGGGACGCCACGCGACATCGACGATGAGCGTCGTCGCCGGATCGGCGAGATGATCGACGCGCACTGAGCCGCCGCCGGCGAGGTCGGCGATGTGCAGCGTGGCCGCTGGATTCGGATCGCCCGATCGCGGATAGGGCGTCACTTCGACCTTCTGCTCCGGCGGAATATGATCGACGACCGTGAAGTCAGGCACGCGCGAGTCGTCGAGCTTCAGATAGGCGATCGACTTCGAATCGGGGCTCCACCAGTAGCCCTTGAAGATCCCGCGGCCGTAGATCTCCTCCTGGTATACCCAGTCGAACATTCCGTTGAGCATCTTTGTCGCGCCGTCCGTGGTGAGCTGCTTCTCGGTCTTCGACGCCACATCGATCGTGAAGAGATTGTGGTCGCGCACGAAGGCGACGAGTTTCCCGTCAGGACTGAACGTCGCCTCTTCTTCGTCGCCGGACGTCGATGTCAACCGGCTCAATGCCTTCGTGCGGATGTTGTAGATGTAGAGATCACCTTTGATGAGCAGAAGAACTCCGCGCGTTCCCCAATCGATGTTGATCGATCGAGGACGCGCCGCCTTCTTGGCCTCGTCGCTGGAGATGCCTTCGACTTTCGACACCTGCGCCTGCAACTCATCAGCGTCAAAGAGCGCGGTCTCTTCGCCCGTCGTCGCGTCGACGAGGACGAAGCCGGTGGACTCGCCGGTGACATTCGTGCGGGGCCAGTAGAAGTGCGTCTCGTCCGCCCAGATGAAGCCGCGCGCCTCGCTGACGGCAGGCGGGATGCGCTTCGCGCGATCGTAAATGTCATCGATGGTGAGCTGGCGCTTCGCGGTCTGGGCCGCGGCGACAGCAGTGACGAAGATGAGAAAGATCACTTGAATTGCTGGCCGCAGTCGAGACAAACGCGTCCTCCAATCGTGAGATGAGCGATAGCGCTCGCGGCGATGATGACGGCGCCGACGATCGCAGCGTTGAATCCAAACATCAACACAGCCATCAGCGCAAGCACAATCAGGGCGACGTAGATGGTCCAGATCGTGGTTCCGCCGCGCCGAGTCCGATCCGAACCGCAGTTCGGACAGCTCATCGGGCCAGAGCCTTCGTCCCGCGAAGCAGGGAGAAGGTGGCCACAGGCGTTACCACTCCGTACCATTCATCCTGGCCACGATCTTCGCCACCTCGATGTAATCGGCCTGATCGCCGAGCTCGTGCAGCGCCGCCGTGAAGAGTTGTGATGTCAGGGCGAGCATCGGCGTCGAGGCGTGCTGCTGATGCGCGAGCGACGCAGCGATGCGGATGTCCTTGTCGTGATGCGCGAGTTTGAAGATGAGCGGCCATTTACCTTCGACGAGGCGCATCGGCAGAAGATTCTCCGACGCGTTCGACCGGCCGCTGCCCGCGTTCGTCACCGCCAGCGCCGTCTTCATGTCGATGCCGAGCTGTTTGGCGAGCAGCAGGCACTCCGATGTCATCCACACCGTGGCGCCCATGATCGAGTTCGTCAAAACTTTGATGGCATGACCGGCACCGACGTCGCCGACGTGAATGATCGTCTTTCCGTTCAAGCGAAGAATGTCGCGTGCTCGCTCGAATGCATCCTTGCTTCCTCCGATCATGATCGTCAGCGTCGCGTTCTCCGCGCCGACGACCGCCCCGGTCACCGGCGCATCGACGAAGTCGACACCTTTCCCGGCCAGACGCTTCGCCGTCTCGCGGCTGACATTCGGGTCGCCGCTCGTCGCGTCGATCCAGAGCGTGCCGCGGCGCACGTGAGGCAGCATTTTGTCGACGATCTCGTCGACTTCGCGACTCGTGGGAAGCATCGTGATGATGACGCCGGCGGAGGCGCACTCGGAGAGATCGCGCGCGAGCTTCGTCCCATGCTCACGCGAGTGGCGTTCCGCTTTCTCGCGCGTGCGATTCCAGACGATCACCTCATGTTCCCTGGCGAGGTGTCGCGCCATGGGATAGCCCATGGCGCCGAGCCCGATGAATCCGATCTTCACTTCGACGCTCCCAGAAAGGTGGCGAGGTTCGGCGCCTGCTGCTCGTGAAAGGCGATGCAACTGTTGATGCGCTCGAGCGTCTGCCGCGCCGACCGCTCGCTTCCGGCCGCGGGATGTGCCGCGAAGAAGGCCTTGATTTCATCGCGGTCGGCCGATGCGCAGGCTCGCGACATCGAGCTCATGATCCTTCCGATCGTGAACGGCGGAATCAGCCGCTCGATGTCGCTCCAGTGCTCCTTGACGTACGCCCACGCGACCGGGCGCGCCCGATCATTGCTCAGAATCCCGGCGATGAAGCCGGCCCGATCCTGACTGCGCATCTCCGCCGAAAGCGCCCAGTCGAGCGAACGCCGCACGAGCGCCGGATCGGTGAAGTATTGAAGCGGAAACAGGTACATCCGATACTCCTCCGGCGACTTCGCTTTCGCCGCTCTCGCTCGGATCTCGTCGTAAAGCGCGGCGTCGCCGCTCTCGGCCGCCATGATCAGAATGTTCGCGGCGAGCTGCCGATCGGCGGGCGACTGCTCATCGATGATCTTTCGCGCGAGCTCCCGCGCGCGCTTCTTCACATCGGCATCATTGCCGACTTCGGCGAGCGTCGTGAGAACCTGGGAGCGCATCTCTTTCGTCTCATCGCTGTCGGTCATTGAGGCGGTCCAGCCGGCTTCGCGCGCGATCGGCGTCAGCAGGTCGCGCACCCATTCGCGATAAGCGTTGCGATCGGTATCGGTCGTGAGGTAATCGGCAATCGACGCCAGCGAAGAGATTGTCGACTGCACGATCACCGGATTGCGCTCGGCGACGAATGTCTCGAGGCGGCGGAGGTAATCACCGACGTTCTCCCCGCCCCCGCGCACGAGCGCCCAGTCGTCGCTGATGAGGGAAACCTTCTCGGCCGTCGTCAGCGCGTCGCGCAGTTGCCGGTCGGGGCCGAGGATACCGGCGGCGTATTCACTGCGGTAGTAGCCACGACCGTTCGCATTGAGAAACAGATGTGGAGCGCAGCCCGAGAAGGTGAACGTCTGCGCCGGTTGCTCGAGCAGAAAACGCTGCGTCGAATCCTTGTCCAGCGTTCGCGCCACGACCGGAATCACCCACACCTCCTTCGAGGTGCGAGCGCTGTCGCGGCTGGCGAAGAATCGGCTTTGCGACAGAGCGACGCGCGTCATGCCGTCTTCGCATTTCGTCTCAACCTTGACCAGCGGCGCGCCCGGCTGCAGGACGAAGGACGAGAAGATGCGATCGAGCGGCTGCTTCGTCGTCTCCGTCATCGTTCCCCAGAAATCCTCAGCCGAGGCGTTGCCGTACGAGAATCTCGTCAAGTAGGCGCGAATGCCGATGCGGAAAAGGTCCGGACCGATGTAGGACTCGGCCATGCGCAGCACCGCCGCCGACTTTCCGTACGCGATCTGATCGAAGACCGATTCGATCTCCGCCGGCGTCTCCACGCGCGTACGGATCGGACGCGTCGCGGTCAGCGAGTCGCTCGAGAGCGCGCGTCCGGTCGCCTGCGCATCGGTTGCGACCGTGCTCCACGCCGGATTGAGCGACGCGACCGCCTTCGGCGTCATCCACGTGGCGAATCCTTCATTGAGCCAGATGTCGTCCCACCAGCGCATCGTCACCAGATCGCCGAACCACTGATGCGCGAGCTCGTGCGCGATGACACTGGCCACTCTCCGCCTCGCCGCCGGCGAACCACTTTTCTCGTCGACGAGCAATGCGGACTCACGGAACGTGATGGCCGCGGCGTTCTCCATCGCGCCCGCCGCGAAGTCGGGAATGCCGATCACGTCGAGCTTTTCGAACGGATACTTGATGCCGTACCAGTCGTTGTAGAAGTTCAGCTCTTTGGAGGCCGCGTCGACCGCGAAGTGAGTAAGCTGCACCTTTTCCGGCGTCGCGCAGACGCGAATGGGAATGTCGCCCGCGCTCCCGTCGGAGCATTGAAAATCGCCGATGAGGAGCGCCACGAGATACGTCGGCAGCGGCTTTGTGGGCGCGAATTTCACCGTGTGCTTGCCCTCGCCGGGCCCAGGCGTATCGCTGATCATGCGGCCATTACCGATCGCGATATCGCCTGTGTCGATCACTGCCGAGATGTCGAACGTCGCCTTCAGCGCGGGCTCATCAAATGACGGGAAGGCCCGTCGCGCATCCGTCGACTCGAACTGCGTGACCGCATACTTTCGCCGCGGCGTCTTGCTGATGTAGAAGCCGCGGAGCTTGTCGTTCAGCTTTCCGCGGAACTTGAAGTCGATCGATGCCGGGCCTGATACCGCCTCGGGCACTGACAGCGTAGCGGTCTGCTCGGAAGCGTTGAGGGCGACCTGCGCCTTCTGCGTCCGTCCGCCGCTCGTGACGGATGTGTCGTCGAACTCGATCTCTGCCGCGTTGACCGTAATCGTCGTCGACGGTTCACGGATCTCGACGTCGATCGTTTCATCGCCGGAGAACTTCTCGGTGGGGATGTCGGGCGCGAGCGTGATCCGGTAGTGCTTCGGGACCACATTTTGCGGCAGCCGGGCCGCGACAGCGGGAAGGGCGAAGAGGACAACGACAACGAGCGCGGCTTTCTTCATAGGCCGCGCATTCTAATGATTTAGGAGATGGTGGTGGGAGTGAGAAGCTGTACGAGACCCTCCGGCCCGCGTTGCAGAGAGAGAGGTAGCTTCAGCAATTTGTCCACGGAGGCACGCCCATTCGCCCGCTCTGCCGTGGTTGGGTCCGAGGTGGGCGCGTAGCTGAAGGGTCTCGAACAACTTCTCAAAGAGCACAAACTAAAAAAGGGGCGATACGCCCCTTTGTTGCCGTTTGACCGGCGCGACTGCTGTGATGTGAAATCTAGATCACTTCCGTAATTAATTTAGTGACTTGTATCACGAATTTCAAGTTCTGTTTTTGTACCAGTCCGCATTCATCTGTGTGTATTGCGCCCATTTCTCAGGCACCAGATCGCCCGGAAAGATTGCTTGCACAGGACAGGCCGGTTCGCATGCTCCACAATCGATGCATACCTCCGGATCGATGTAAAGCATCGTTTCCGGCTCGAAATTAGGCTCATCCTTTCGCGGGTGGATACAGTCCACCGGGCAGACTTCTACACACGCGGTGTCCTTGGTCCCTATGCAAGGCTCAGCAATAACGTAGGTCATGCAACCTGGTCCTCTTTGGAATCAACAACGGGAGCATTCTACTCGTTCCAGCGCCTGATGCTCTCGATCTGGTAGTCGTTTCCCATGAACGACACGATATCTCCCGCCCCATGCCCGATCAAGGCCTTGGCCACCTCGGACTGATTCGAGTAGACGCCATGTTCCGGTGCTGACTCCCACGGGCCGAGGATCGTCACTTCGCGGCGGATGTCGCCGTTCGTCAGAACGATTTTCGTGCCGACGCGGACCGCGGCTGTATCGACCTGCGCGAGATCGAGGACGCGAACGTTGGCGAGCTCGTTCTGCAGCTTTCCCGCACGCGCGCCTAGATACGCGGCACGCTGCTTCGCCGACTTGTATTCGAAGTTCTCGCTGAGATCGCCGAACTCGCGCGCCGTCTGAATGGCCTTGTTGTTCGTGGGAATCTCGACCTTGAGCAGGTGATCGAGCTCGGCGCGCTTCTGCGTGAGCATCTCGGAGGTGGCATAGATCGGCTCAGCCTGCGGCTCGCGCAGCGTCGGGTACTTCATCACCGCAGCCTGCTTGACGATGTCGCGGCGGTACTCCTCGACGCCGCCGAGGCGCTCGAGAGCGTCGATGAACTTGCGAGCCTGCTCTTCGTTTGCCTGCCCCATGATCACGCGGATGACCAGGCCGCCCTTGTCGAAGAAATCTTTGAGGCGCGCGCGGACCGGCGCGAACTCATCAGACCCGATGGCGTCGAGAATCTGAAACAGAAGCGGGTAGTTCGCGCGATCCGAGAGCGTTTCCTCGTCGTTGAGCTGCTTCACGTACCAGTAGAACGCGCGCGGATGACGGCGCGGATAGCGGAGCGTTTCGTCGATGAGCCGATCGCGGATCTCGGTCTGGCCCGCTTCCTCGAGCGCATTCATGATCAGAGTGAGCATGCGCGGCTCTTCGTCGAGGAAGAACATCTCGCCGTAGACCTTCGTCCAGTCGGGATGCGTCTGGCGGACGACGCCCAGCGCTTTTTCGCGCAGCGCTTTGTCGTTGATGGCGGCAACCGTCCGCGACGCCATCGCGCCCGAAAGCAGTGACGAAGGCTCGACCGGCGCGGTGTATTCGCCGGGCAGCGTCCCCAGCGTCGAGAGAATCTGCCACGCCATCGCGGCCTCGGTGCGCGCCAACTTTCCCGCCTCCCCGGCAAGCGATGACGAGAAGTAATCCGCCAACTCTTTGCTGCGTGAGCTGTGCTTCTTCGCGAGCTCCAGCTTCGTCTTCGCATCCGCTTTGTCGAAATCGCGGCGAACGGTGTTCGCCGCATCGCTGGCCGACGCGTTCCAGGAGTACGTCGCTTTCGCGCCGGTGCCACTGACGACGATCTGCGGATTCTTGCGCGCGGCGGTCCACCACGACGACCACTTCTCCTCCGGCACGATTCCGATCACCGCGTCGCGCACCTCGGCCATCGTCATCGGGCGGCCGAAGCTCTGCAGCAGACGCGCGAACATGTCCGCCGGTTTTTTCGCCGCTTCGACGCGAAGCTCGTCGCGTCGCGTGAACTTCTCGCGCAAAACGTGACCGTTCTGCAGCGGAGTGAGGAACTTGCCGGCCGCGCCGAGCGGGACGGAAACGCGTTTCTCTTTCTCGAAATCGAGGCGGCAGATGCCGAGCTCGGGATTGAGCTCGGTGACACAGCCGGCGCCGCGGCCGGGCATGAAGAAGCACTCGCCTTCGTCATACGTGAGCCAGCTCTCGATCTTCTCGGCCCGCTCTACGGGATTGCTCTGCGGATCGTGAAACTTCGCGAATTGGAACGCGCGCGCGAATGACTTGTGCTCGCCGAGAGACTTCTTCAGAGCTTCTTCGATCTGCGGACGCAACGTGGCCGGATGCTTTGACAGACGACCGATCTCTTTGAGGACCTGGAGTCGTTGCGCCCAGAGCTGCCGATCTTTCAGCGCGTCGCCGAGGAGACCGAGGAGAGTGTCGGACAGGGTGCGCTGCTCCGATTTGCGGAGCGACTTGGCGGTGGCGAGAAGCGGGTCGACGTCATCGAGGTCGGCGTCGAGCTGGTTCATCCAGAGCGACTCGACCTCCTCGAATTTTTTTTGATTGATCAGTTGCTGCGCGTCTTCGCGAAACGGCATCGGGAGGGGGATTGTAATTGATGCCGGTCGTCGGTCGTGGGGCTTCATCGCAAGAACACTGCAGCCCCTACGACCTACGACCCACGACCGACGACCTGCGATCTCAAGCGATCCAATATCTTTTCGTGGATGCCGCCAAACGCGCCCGACGACATGACCACGACGACATCATTCTCTCCCGCTTCGCGCGCGACGCGATCGGCAATCGCTTCGAAATCATCGATCTGCTCGGTTTGAATGCCATCGGCATTGAGTCGCTCGATGATTGCCGGTACGGACATCATGTGATCGAGGCCGTAACGCTCGACGTACCGCTGTTTGTGAAAGATCGGACCGATCACGACGCGATCGGCTTCGTGAAAGGCGTCGATGTAGCCGCTCTCGAATTCCTTTCGTCCCGAGGAGATCGATCGTGGCTCGAACAGCGCCCAGATGTGGCGCCCGGGGTAGCGTTTGCGCGCGCCGTTCAGGGTCGTGGCGATGGCCGTCGGGTGATGAGCGAAGTCGTCGATCACCGTCACGCCGCGCTCGATTCCGCGCACTTCCATCCTGCGCTTGATGCCGCGGAATGTGCCGAGGCCTTTTTGGATCTCCTCCGCCGTGAGACCGCGTAGCCGCGCCACCGCGCAACACGCCAGCGTATTCAGCACGTTATGTCGTCCTGACAGCGTTGTACGAAAGCGGAACCACTCTTTTCCTTCCCACCAGGCGGTAAACGAGGTCGTGTCAGGAGCGAAGTCGATGTCGGTCGCGTAGATGTCGTCGGTCTTTTCCGAACCGAACGTGATCCAGCGCGCTTTCGCCGAGCTGCGCAGCGGACGGACGTTCGCATCGTCGCCGTTGGCGACGATCACATCGCCCGGCGCGACCTGCTCGATCGCGGCACGGAAGGCCTGACTGATCGCAGCGAGGTCGGCAAAGATATCAGCGTGATCGAACTCGATGTTGTTCACCACCAGCGTGTCCGCGTGGTAGTGGAGGAACTTCGGCCCTTGGTCGAAAAAGGCCGTGTTGTACTCGTCGCCTTCGATGACGAAGTCCTCGCCGCTTCCGAGCTTGAAGTTCTGATTGAAGTTGAGCGGAATGCCGCCGACGACCATGCTCGGATCGCGTCCGGCGGCCTCCAGAATCCAAGCCATGAGCGAGGTCGTGGTCGTCTTGCCGTGGGTTCCGGTGATCACGATCGAGTGCTTTCCCTGGATAAACAGCTCGTAGATCGCCTCGGGCATCGACGTGTAAGGAAGATCCATCTCGACGGTCGCGGCGGCCTCGACATTGGTCCGCGCCGCGGCGTTGCCGATGACCACGACGTCGGGGCGAAACGTCTCCAGATGCTCCTTGGTATACCCTTCGAGCACCGGGATCCGGAGACTCTGGAGGTACGTCGACATGGGCGGGTACACGTGTTCATCGGAGCCCGAGACTTCGTATCCGCGCTGCTGGAGCATTCCGGCCAGCGACGCCATGGCGGTGCCGCAGATTCCGATGAGATAGACTCGCCGGACATCGTCAGGCAGTCGAGTGAGATGAGCCATCAATGGCGCCTCGAGCAAAAAGCGTGCTTTTGCGGGGAATGGCTTCTCGGGAGAGGCTGTTCGCAAATCAAGCCAACTAAGGTACAAAACACACGGAGGTTTTCAACCGATGTCGAAGCGAATCATAGTCACAGCGCTAGCTCTGCTGGTCACTGTCGGCGCCTTTGCGCAGGAGCAGCCGAAGGCGAAGAAGAGCGAAGCAACGGCGAAGGCAACGGCCGAAAAGGCGCCGCGTCTCACCGTCGTCGAACCGATCAAGGACTTCGGGACGGTTCCGAAGGGAGACAAGCTCGATTGGTCGTTCCAGATCAAAAACACCGGCAGCTCCGATCTCGAGATCATCGCCGCGCGTCCGTCCTGCGGATGCACGGTCGCCGATTTCGACAAGGTGATCAAGCCGGGAGCGACCGGCAAGGTGACCGCGCACGTCGATACGACGAACTTCACCGGCCCGATCGCCAAGGCGATCACTCTCGAGACCAACGATGCAAACGCTCCGAGCGCACAGCTCACCATCCACGCCATCGTCAAGCCATACGTCGAGGCCCACCCGGCCGGTTTCGTCCGCTTCAACATGTTGCAGGGTGACACCGATGTGCAGACCGTGACGCTCTACTCGGAAGAGCAGGAGCCGTTCGAGATCGTGAAGATCGAGTCCCCGCAGCCGTGGATGAAGATCGACTACAAGAAGATCGAAGATCCGACGCAGGTCGTGCAGACAGTCGGACGCAAAGACCAGAATCAGTACCGCGTGAACATCACCGCCGGCGGTCCCGACGCGAAGATCGGACCTCTCGCCGAGAAGGTACACATCGTCACGAACTCGAAACACACTCCCGACTATTGGCTCAGCGTGTCGGGCGTGATTCGCCCCGCGTTCCGTGTCGAGCCGAGCGGAGTGAATTTCGGCGAAGTGGCGCCGACCGATACCGCCGCGACGCGCTCAGTCGTCCTTCGCTCGAACAACCTGAAGGCGCCGGAGTCGTTCGTCGTCAGCAAGGTTGAATCGAGCGTGCCCGGTGTGACCGCGAACGTGAAGCCGACCGCCAACAAGGGCGAGTACGAAGTCACACTGCAGGTCGAGAAGAACGCCAAAGCG
>DASXRT010000253.1:0-20429 GCA_036506455.1 Thermoanaerobaculia bacterium | reverse complement strand
GATGCTCGCGATAGAAGTCTTCCTCGAACGGAAAGATCACGATCATGTGATCGACGTACTTCGCGATGTGTTTCACCCGCCCGCGCCGCCACGCCCAGATCTGAGGAGAGATGTAGTAGACGACGCGCAGTCCCATCTGCTTGCAGCGCTTCGCCACGCGAAGGTTGAAATCGGGATAGTCGACGAGCAGGACGATGTCGGGCCGTTCTTTCCTGATCCGCTCGAGCAGATCGCGAAAGACCCGCCGGAACATGCCGAGGTGCCGGATCACATTGAACAATCCGACGATGCCCATATCGCGAGCGTGTTGCAGGATCTCGGTTTCCTCTCGCGCCAGGAGATCGCCGCCGATCCCGAAAGCCTGCAGTGACGGATCGAGCTTCTTCAGCTCGTGGATGACTTCGGCCGCGTGGAGATCGCCCGAGGCTTCGCCGGCGACGACGGCCAGCTTCATCGCAGCGGGAACGGATACATCACCCACCCCAGAGCGATGCCGCCGAAGAAGAGCGAGAGGAAGACGAAGAGAAAGAATCGGATTCGTTCGGCGCGGCCGCTCTTCCACAGCAGTGTGAAAAAGAGCGCGGTGGCGATCGCATAGATCAGCATCAGCACGATGTGATTCCGCAGCAAACTCATTCCTTCCGTCCCTCGGCGATATCGAAGCAGTCGAGCACGAGCAGCAGATTCATCAGGCCGGCGGTGAGGGTGAACGTCGTTCCGTATTCGTACGTGATCGAAGTGACATCGCCGTGCAGGCCCATCGCCCTGGCGATGAAGTAGAGCGCGCCGGCTCCCATCGAACCGAGGCTGGCCAGGATCTTCAGCAGCGCGCCGCCGCTGTCGCGAAGCGTGTAGAGACTGCCATCGATGGACAGGCCGATGACGAACAGCACGAGCACGATGACGAAGAAGATCGCGGCGCGCGCGCGATAGCCGAGATAGAAGTGTCCCGCGCCGGGGATCACATATGCGAGCACCATCGCGGTGATGGATCGTTTATTCATGAATCGACTGAAACAGCGGCTCGAGCTTGTCGAATGTAACGTCCAATTCCTCAGGGACGAGCCGCGTCTTCGCGGTGACGGTCATGAAATTCGAATCGCCCATCCATCGGGGCACGATATGCAGGTGGTAATGATCGGCCACGCCCGCCCCGGCCACTTGTCCGAAATTCATGCCCACATTGAAACCGTCGGGATGGTACACGTCGGAGAGGATGCGCTGCGCTTCGGCGGTCAGCCGGATCAACGCGCGCAGCGCCTCGTCGGAGCTATCGAAGAGTCTCGCCGCATGTGCGATCGGCGCCACCATGAGGTGGCCGTTCGTGTACGGATAACGGTTGAGCATGACCAGGGCGTTGTCGTTGCGGAAGAGCGTCAGCGTATCGCGCCTGTTTTTCGTCGTTGCCGCTGCACAAAAGATGCACTCGAGTGCTTTCTCGCTTTTCGGCGAGGTCAAGTACGGATACCTCCACGGCGTGAAAAGGACTTCCATGCGCGCGGCGCTATTCGCCCGCTGCGCGCTCCTCTTCTTCTCCAGAAGCCTTGGAGCCGGCGGCCGGTCCCTCTCCGGCGCCCTTGTTGATGAGCTCCTTCAGTTCCTTGCCCGGCTTGAAGTACGGAATCTTTTTCGACGGCACCTCGACCTTCTCACCCGTCTTGGGGTTGCGGCCGGTGCGCGATTTGCGGCTGCGCAACCGGAAACTGCCGAAGCCGCGCAACTCGATCTTCTGACCGGCGCGAAGCGAGTCGACGATCGAGTCGAAGACGATGTTCACGATCGTCTCGGCTTGCTTCTTCGTGAGCTGGACCACGCGCGCGACCTCGTCCACGAGCTCGGCCTTGGTCATCACTCCGGCTTTGGCACTGGCTTCGTTCGTCGAGAAATCGTCCTGATCCACGGTACCCTCCTCCACTTGCTTACCACCTGTACAAGAAACGCGGCATTCGACGGGCGGCGATCCGTTCGATCATCGAACGGGAATCGCTCGTGTCGGTGATCAGATCGAGAAGCGTGTGTTCTTTGCGTCTGGGATAGATCGTGGCTGGTTCGCCGCGCACATGCGCTTTGCGCGCAGCTAACGCCACGGCGTCGCCGAGATTGCCAAGGCGGTCGACGAGCTTCAGGGAGACGGCTTCCTCACCGGTGAAGACGCGGCCGTCGGCCAGCAGCGCGATCTGCGCTTCGGAGATCTTGCCGGCGCGGCCGTCGGCGACCGCTTTCACGAACTGTTGATGGAGTTGCAGCACGATTCGTTGCAGATACTGCCGTTCGGCTTCCGTGAGCTCGCGGAATGGTGAGCCGGCGGCTTTCATCGCGCCGCTGGTGATCGTCTCGCGTTTCATTCTGGCCCAGTGCATCAGGTCGTCGACTTCCATCCAGTCCAGAATCACGCCGATCGAGCCGGTGATCGATCCGGGATTGGCGACGATGTCGTCGCACGCGGCGGCGATGTAGTACCCGCCCGAAGCGGCGACGCTGTCGAGCGAGGCGACAATCGGTTTGCTGGTCCGAAGGCGCGTCTTGCGGATCTCCGAGTAGATTTCCTGCGACGGCGCAATCGCGCCGCCCGGGCTGTTGATGCGCATCACGATCGCCTTGACCGTGGACATGCGCGCATAGCGACGCAGCAGATCGACCGTATCGCGCGCGTCCAGGATCTCGCCCTCGATCGGGACGATGGCGATCTTCTGAGCGGAGAGATTGAACTCACCTGCATCCTGCTTCGTGGCAGCGACGACGAAGGCGAGGAAGAAGAATCCCACCACGATGACAGCGCATCCGCTGAACGCGCCGAAGAGGAAGATCGGGAAGCGCGATTTGGGTGAGGCCCCGGCGACTTCGACGGCGTGCGCCGCCGGAGTCGGCGGCACCACACTCGGAATCGGTTCCATCTCGCTCATGTCTTCGAGCTCTCCGGTTCCGGTTGGGCGGCGGGCGCAGCGGGCGCGCCGTGCTGCGCGCGCTCTTCATCACTGAGCGGCTGAACGTCGCGCGTCGTGAGGCCGATCTTCCGATCGTTCGCGTCGATCTTGATGATGCGCGCACGGATCGGATCACCGACGTGAAACACTTTGTCGAGCTTCACCTTCGGGTCGCGCACGATCTCGGATACGTGGGCGAGTCCTTCGACACCATCGGCCATGCGGATGAACAACCCGAAGTCAGTGATCTTCGCGATCGTGCCGACGATCTCGTCGCCGATCGAATGTTGTTTCGCGAAGTTCTCCCACTCGTTCGGCAGGAACTCGCGAATCGAAAGCGACAGGCGCTGATTCTCCCCATCGACGTTGATGACGCGAGCCTGAACCGTGTCGCCCTTCTTGAGCACTTCGCTCGGGTGCTTGAGCCGGCGGTTCCACGACATGTCCGAGATGTGGATCAGACCGTCGATCCCCTCTTCGACCTCGACGAACGCCCCGAAGTCGGTCAGGTTGCGGACCTTCCCGGTGATGACCGACCCGACCGGATATCGATCGGCAATCGTGTCCCACGGATTCTGCTCGAGCGCCTTGAGCGACAGCGAGATACGGCGGTTCTGCACGTTCACGTCGGAGACCACGGCCTCGATCTCTTCGCCGACCGACAGGAGCTTCGACGGGTTGCGCACTTTCTTCGTCCATGACATCTCGCTGACGTGAATCAACCCTTCGACGCCTTCCTCGAGCTCGACGAACGCGCCGTAGTCGGCGAGCGACACGACTTTCCCATGAACTTTGCTGCCGAGCGGGTAGCGTTGGATGACATCGGCCCACGGATCGGGCGTCTTCTGTTTGTACCCGAGCGACACTCGCTCCGCCTGCGGATCGAATTTCAACACGACGACTTCGATCTCATCGCCGACGTTGAAGTACTCGGAAGGATGATTCACGCGGCCCCAGGAGATGTCGGTGATGTGCAGCAGGCCGTCGACTCCGCCGAGATCGACGAACACGCCGTAGTCGGTGATGTTCTTGACGACGCCGTGCGTCGTCTTTCCTTCCTCGAGGCGTCCGAACGTGTCGTGCTTCTGCTGCGCCTGTTCCACTTCCATGATCGCCCGGCGCGACAACACGACGTTGCTCCGCTTCTTGTCGAATGAAACGATCTTGAATCGATACTCATGGCCCTTGAGCGAGTCGAGGTTCTTCACCGGTTTCGTGTCGATCAGTGAACCGGGAAGAAACGCCTTGATCCCACCGACATCGACAGCCACGCCGCCTTTCACCCGATCCACCACGCGGCCGCTGATCGGCTGGTCGGCCTTGTACGCTGCCTCGATGCGATCCCACACCAGCATGCGCTCGGCTTTCTCACGGGAGAGTGCGACGTAACCTGACGCATCTTCAAGACGTTCGACGAAGACCTCGATCTCGTCGCCCGGCTTGATCTTCACCTGGCCGTCGTAGGTGGTGACCTGCGAGATCGGCAGAAGTCCTTCAGATTTATAGCCGATATCGACGACGACCTCGGTCGGTGTCAGTTTGACGACGCGCCCGCGGACGATCTCTCCCTCCGCGAAGTGCGCCATCTTCTTGTCGTAGAGGTCGAGAAGCTCGCCCATACCGAGGTTTTCCAGACTGGTGTCCTGGTTCTTCTTCTTCTGATCATCGTTGGACGCCATGGGAACTCGGGAGCCTCCCCTACGACCGCGGGGTCGTGGCGGTGCAAAAATCAACGCTAACTTGTTGATACGCGCCGAAATCGGGAGTTTAGCGGTCGGGAGTTACAGCCGTCAAGGAACGCTCCGGACTCGCCGGACGATCTCGTCCACGACCTGTGGAATTGTGAGCGTCGAGGTGTCAATCACCGTGTACGACTCGTCGAAGGTCAGCGGCGATTCCACCCTCGTCGAATCCTGCTCGTCCCGCGCCATTGCCTCAGCCAGTACGGTCTCGTACGGGACTTTCCCCTGCAGCTCGCGGTAGCGCCGGTCGGCGCGAACTTGTGGTTTTGCAGTGAGAAAGAACTTGTGTGGCGTCTCGGGAAAGACTTTCGTACCGATGTCGCGTCCCTCGAGGACCCCGCCGTTGCGCCGCCCCAGATCCTGCTGGAGCTCGACGAGCACTCGGCGCACGCCGGGAACGGCGGAGACGTCGCTCGCGGCCATGCTGATCTCCGGCGTGCGGATCAGCGAGGTGACATCATCACCGTCGAGCAGAACGCGCGCCGGATCGCCCGGTACGAAATCGATTCGCGTTTGTTCCGCGAGTTTCTCGAGCGCCGTTTCATCGCGCGTATCGATGCCGCGCCGCATTGCCGCCAGGCCGATGGCGCGATACATCGCGCCCGTGTCGATGTGCGGGATGTTCAGCGCGCGCGCGACGAGCTTGCTCGTAGTGGTCTTGCCGACGCCGGACGGGCCGTCGATCGCGACGATGAGCGGCTTCGTCACCGGCCGCGGATCGCGCTGCGAGCGCGCGTTTTCGTTTTCTTCCGCGATTGGGGCGGCTTTGCTGCGCGCCGCGGCCTCGGCTCCCTCATCGTGGCGAGCATCTTCACTTCCTGCTTCGTCAGCTCGCGCCAGACGCCAGGGGTGAGCTTCGGATCCGAGATCGGACCGATGGCCACGCGTTTGAGTTTCGAGACCGGATGACCGACAGCCTGAAACATCTTGCGGATCTGCTGCGTCCGACCCTCGCGCAGTTTCACTTCGAACCAGCTATTGCCTTCCTCGTCGCCACGGCCGGTCGTCTTCATGCGGTCGATTTCGCAGGGAAGCGTTCTCTTTCCCTCGATCGTAATGCCGCGCTGGAGCTTGTCGATGATGCGCTGCTCGGGTACGCCACGAACTTTCACGTGGTACGTCTTCACCGATCCGTGCTTCGGATGAGAGACCTTGAAGGCGAGCTCACCGTCGTTGGTGAGCAGCACGAGACCTTCGGAATGGAAGTCGAGGCGACCGACAGGATAGATGCGCTCGCGGATTCCGCGGACGAGATCGATGACCGTGCGCCGTCCTTGCGGATCCTCGACCGTCGTCATCACCTCCTTCGGTTTGTAGAGGAGGATGTAGCGATGCGTCTCAGGACGCGTGATCAGCTTGCCATCGACCTTGATGTGATCGCGTCCCGCATCCGCCTTGGTTCCGAGTTCGGTGACGACACGTCCGTTCACCGTCACCCGTCCCTGCCGAATCATCGTCTCCGCTTCCCGCCGCGATGCGAAGCCGGCATGGGCGATGATCTTCTGCAGTCGCTCCGGTTCCATTACTCGTGCTGATCGCGCGTCGATTTTACGTCATCCACGTCATCCTGAGCGGAGCGAAGGATCTCCGGTTGAGATGCTTCGTCGTCTTCGCGACTCAGCATGACGTGATCACTGATCGCCGCGACGACGTCTTCGTTGATCGGCTCACCGATCAGATCGCCGAACTCTTCGAGCCGCGGCAGATCACGAATGTCATTGAGTCCGAAGTGCACGAGGAACTCGCGCGTCGTGCGATAGAGGAACGGACTGCCCACGACCTCTTTGCGTCCGGACACGCGAATCATGCGGCGCTCGAGCAATGTGCGGAGCACAGCCGTGGAGTTGACGCCGCGGATGTCCGAGAGCTCCGGCGCGGTGATCGGCTGTCTGTACGCGACGATCGCCAGAGTTTCGAGCGCTGCGATCGAGAGCCGGCTCTCCCCTTTCTTCGCGAAGAACTTCTTCAGGATCGGGTCATGCTCGGCCCGCGTTGCGAGACGCCATCCCCCGGCAGCCTGCTCGAGCACGAAGCCGCCGAGGTTGGCGTCGAGAGTTTTCTTGATCGCGTCGAGTTGTGCCGTGATCGTTTCCGGCGACTCATCGAATGCAGCGACGAGATCGTCGACCTTCACCGGATCGTTGCTGACGAAGAGAATGGCTTCAATGGCGGAACGTAGCTCGTTGGATTCCATCAGGCGTTGTCAAAGAGAGCGAACGTGCTTTGATCCATTTCCGTTTGCGTTTTCGCCACGAGGATGTCGCCGAACGTATCGGCCTGCTTCAGCGAGATGCCGCCGAGGCGGACGAGCTCGAGCATGCCGAGGAAGATGGCGATCAGCTCGTTGCGATCGCGTCCTTCCAGGAACCATTGCAGACGGATCGGTGATTTTTCCTTCAGCCTCTCGTACAGCTCGGCCATCTTGTCCGATACCTTGTGCACCAGGCGCTGCAACTCGAGCGCCTGCGGATGGCTGATCTTGTAGCGGTTGAGTGCCGTACGGAACGCATCGATGAGATCGAACAGCGAGACTTCGCTCATGTCGATCTCCGATCCGTCGGCTCCCGGCAACGACGTCGCCTTGCGCGACCACATGCCC
The DNA here is from genome assembly GCA_036506455.1 of Thermoanaerobaculia bacterium. Classification (GTDB taxonomy): domain Bacteria; phylum Acidobacteriota; class Thermoanaerobaculia; order Gp7-AA8; family Gp7-AA8; genus DASVHS01. Next base: position 13,164 of record DASXRT010000253.1, on the reverse strand, counting down.
ATGCGCACGACGTCGAGCTCGGCGAAGCTCTCCGCTACCGACTTGAAGCGCTGATACTCGAGGAGGCGATCGACGAGCTCCTGGCGCGGGTCTTCGACCTCCTCCATCGTTTCGTCGCGCGGCAGGAGCATCTTCGACTTGATGTGGATCAGCAGCGCGGCCATGTAGATGTAGTCGGCGGCGATCTCGAGGTCGAGCTCTTCCATCGCGTCGAGATATTCGTTGAACTGATCGGTAATCAATGCGATGGGGATGTCGTAGACATCGACCTCGTTCTTCTTGATCAGGTGCAGAAGCAGGTCGAGCGGCCCGTGGAACGTCGGGACGGTGACGTTGTACGAGGATTCACCACCGAGCTCTTTTTCTTCTTCTGTCATCGGAGCTCTTTGTAACTGATCTTCATCGCCTCTCGCACGAGCTTCATCGTCTCCTCGGCACGCTCTCGGGCGCGTTCGTTGCCGTCGCGAAGGACGTCCCAGACGATCTGGGGATCGCGATCGATCTCCTCGCGGCGTTCGCGAATCGGCCGCAACTCCTCGATCATGATCTCCGCGATCAGCTTCTTGTCGTCGACACATCCGATCTGCGCCGTGCGGCATTCATGATCGATGCGAGCGATGGTCGCCTCATCCGAGAACAGTCTGTGAAACTGAAAGAGGTTGCAGATGTCCGGATTGCCGGGATCTTTTCTGCGGATGCGATTCGGGTCGGTGAACATCGTCATCGTGAGCGCGCGGATCTCATCGGCGCCGGCCGTCAGGCCGATCGTGTTGTTGTATGACTTCGACATTTTGCGCCCATCGAGGCCGGGTACCTTCGGCGTCGCGGTGAAGAGCGGCTGCGGCTCGGGGAAAACTTCGCCGTAAAAGTTGTTGAAGCGGCGCACGATCTCCCGCGACAGCTCCAGATGCGAGGCTTGATCCTCGCCAACCGGAACGTGATTGGCGCGGTAGATGATGATGTCCGCGGTCTGCAGCAGCGGATACCCGAGAAATCCGTACGTGTTGAGGTCCTTGTCCTCGATCTGAGCCTGCTGGTCCTTGAACGTCGGCACGCGCTCCAGCCAGGGCAGCGGCGTCACCATGGACAGCAGCAGATGCAGCTCGGCGTGTTGCTTGATCGCCGACTGCAGAAAGAGCGTGGACTTCTTCGGATCGAGACCGGCGGCGAGCCAGTCGGCCACCGCGTCGAATGTCGATTGGCGGATGTTCGATGGATCGGCGTAGTCGGATGTCAGCGCGTGCCAGTCGGCGATGAAGAAATAACAGCGATACAAATCCTGCAGCCGTACCCAGTTGCGGATCGCGCCGAAGTAGTTGCCGAGGTGAACGCGACCGGTGGGCCGCAGACCGCTGAGGACGTAGTGTTCCGCCATGAAATGACGCGGCAGTGTAGCTCAATCACGCGACGCTTCCACCGCCACTCCAAGGATCTCGCGCGCGATCTGTTCGCCACGCGCGGCTCCCTCTTTTTCGATCAGTTCGATGGCCGCGTCGCGCGCCTGCTCCATGAGATCGTAATCGCGAAGAATGTTGCCGAAGCGGAAGCGCGGCACGCCCGACTGTCGAGTGCCGAGGAATTCGCCGGGACCGCGAAGATGAAGGTCGCGGTCAGCGACTTCGAAGCCGTCGCGTGTCGCCTCGAAGATCTTCAATCGTTCGATCGAGTCCTCGGCCGCACGAGGATTGCGCACCAGGACGCAATAGGACTTCCGCTCCCCTCGCCCGACGCGGCCACGAAGCTGATGGAGCTGCGAGAGCCCGAAGCGATCGGCCTCGACGATGAGCATGATCGACGCGTTCGGCACATCGATGCCGACCTCGATCACGGTCGTGGCGACGAGAATGTCGATCTCACCGTGCTTGAACTTTGCCATCGTCTCTTCTTTTTCGGCAGTAGAGAGCCGGCCGTGCATCATGGCCACGCGCCGCTTCGGAAAACGACGCTGAATCGACTCGAATCCCTCGGAGAGCGGCTTGAGGTTCAGCTTCTCCGACTCTTCGATGAGTGGATAGACGACGTAAACCTGCGCGCCGGCGTCGATCTCATCGTCGATGAATTTGTACACGCGCTCGATCTCCGACGACGATCGCAGCGCCGTCTTGATCCGCAGGCGTCCGGGCGGCAGTTCATCGATCACCGACAGTTCCAGATCGCCGAAAATCGCCAGCGCCAACGAACGCGGGATCGGCGTCGCTGTCATGACCAGGATGTCGGGCATGTCGCCTTTGGCGAAGAGGCGCTGGCGTTGCTCGACGCCGAACCGGTGCTGCTCGTCGACGACGGCCAGTCCGAGTGACTTGAAGGTGACTTTCTCCTCGAGCAGAGCATGCGTTCCGATGACGAGCTGAATGTAGCCATCGCGCAGGCCGGCCAGCAGCGTACGCCGCTCGCCTGCGGTCATCGAGCCGGTGGCTTTGGCCACGACGAGCGAGTGGTCAACTAATTGACGAAGGCGCTGGTAATGCTGTTCGACCAGGATTTCCGTCGGCGCGAGCAGCGCCACCTGATGTCCGTTGCGGATCATGATGATGGCCGCGATCAGAGCGACGATCGTCTTGCCGCTGCCGACGTCACCCTGCAGGAGACGGTACATCGGGCGGTCGCTGCGGAGGTCGTCGGCGATCTCGCGTAGCACACGTTTCTGTGCAGCCGTCAGCTTGAACGGCAGGATCCGCTTGAGCTCGTCGCGAAGGTCGTCATCGATGGTGATGGCGCGGCTCTTTTTCTTCACCTCATCGGCGGCGCGTCGAACACGCATCACGAGCTGAAATGTGAAGAACTCCTCGAGGATCACGCGCAGATGGGCCGGTGAGCGATAGCTGAGAAACTCGGCAGTGAGCTCCTCCGGTTGGTGAATGCTGCGGATCGATTCCGAGAGGCCGACGACGCCGAGGCGCTCGCGGATCGGGGGCGGGAGGGTGTCGTCGAGGGCATCGACGCTCTCCAGCGCGTTGCTCACGATGCGGCGGAGAGCTTTCGGCGGGATGTTTCCCACCTTCGAATAGATCGAAACGATCTTCCCTTCGCCCTCTTCGTTTTCCTCGATCTTTTCCCAGTCGGGCGATTCGATCTGCAGACGCCCCTGATTCGACAGACGTGGCTGCCCGTAGATCGCGAGATGATCGCCACGCTTGATCTGATCGGCGAGATACTGCTGATTGAACCAGACCAGCATGACCGTGCCGCTGCCATCGTCGAACAGCGCCTCGAAGATCTTCATCCGCTTCACCGGTGACGTTCTCAATGCGGCGGAGACGACACGGCCGCGCAAAAGGATCGATTGATCGATGTTGCGCCCGATCTCGGCGATCGGCGTCGGGTGCCGGCGATCCTCGTAACGGTACGGGAAGAAGTAGAGGAGATCGCGAACCGTTTCGATGCCGGCCGCCTGCAGCACGCGCGCGCGACCCTCGCCCACGCCTTTGATGAATTGGACGGGAGTGTGGGGGGTCACTGCCACGTGCACATTTTGCGACAGGAGAAGGGATCTACGCTCGGTAGAAGCGGAATGTTCAATGGAGAATGTTGAATGCTGAATGTTGAATGTGCATTCACTGTTGAACCTTCAACATTCAACATTCAACATTTCGCTTCTCCTCAGTCAAACACCGCCTTCATCGATACGAGCCCAATCTTGACGAGATCGCCATTGTGGATCGTGACGGGCACTCCCGTCGGAATCCGCTGATCGTTGACGTACGTACCATTGACCGTGCCGACCTCTTCGAGCACGTGATATTCGTCGCCGCTCTTGATGATCTTCGCGTGGCGGCGAGAGACCGAGCGATTCGTGTCGACGCCGGTGAGGTCGATGTCGGGAAGAATCCCGGTGACGGGATCGGCGCGGCCGATCGTCGTCTCGTCGCCGTTGCTGAAGAAGTATGCGGTGCCGCTGGCGACGTCGACGAGGCGATGGCGCGTGGTCTTCTCCGACGGCTTTATCAGCGTCGAGTCGAGCGCGGCGTGATCGGCGTCGATCTCGCGGCCGACGAGACGTTCGAGCAGCAGGTTCGCTTCACGCAGCCGCTTCGAGTATTTGCGGATGATGCGGACGGCGATCTCGGGGTTCTTGCGCAGCATGTCGTCGAAGCGCGATCCGTTGATGACGAGCGCCTTCACTTCGGTCTTGGCGATCGCGTCGGCGGAACGAGGCACGGCTTCGAGCAGCGCCATCTCGCCGAAGAAGTCGCCCCTCTCCAGATGGGAGAGCAAATGCGACTCGCCGTTGATGTGCTTGATGATGTCGACTTCGCCGTCCTGGATGATGTACATGTCGGTGCCGAGCTCGCCCTGCGAAAAGATCATGTCGCCAGGCGAGTAGGTGGCGCTCGAATCCTTGATGGGGTCCTTGCCGGCGGTCGTCTTGAATACGGCCATTGCAGTCCTAGCGGCGCTCCACCGTGGGCGCCGTGATCGTGAACGTGTTATCGATGGTGCTGAGGCGAACCGGCGCGCCGATCGGCATCAGGAGATTATCTCCATGGTGACCGAAGGGAATGTTGCGGACGACGGGAACGCCTTCGGACCCGAAGAACTCGCCGAGCAATTCCCCGAGCTCCTCTTCACTCCCACACCCTTTCAGTTTGCCGACGACCACACCACGGATTGATCGGATTCTGCCAGACAGTCTGAGGTGGGTCAACATACGATCGAGGCGATACACGGGCTCGTCGACGTCCTCCCAGAACCAGATTCCGCCGTCGATCCAGTAGTCATACGGCGTTCCGATGAGCGATGTCGTCAGCGACAGACATCCGCCGAAGAGAATGCCTTCCGATTCCCCTTCGCAGACGACGTCGCTCGTCTGGAAGCGATACGTCATCGGTGCATCGCCGGCGAGCATCGACCAGAACCAGTCCTCGCGCTCGTTGGAGAGCACGTTGTAGAAATCGAGATTGAGCATCGGGCCGTGGAACGTCGCCACGCCGCAGCGGATGGCGATCGCCTGATGCAGCGCGGTGACGTCGCTGAAGCCGATGAGCGGACGCGGATCGCGGCGAACGGCGTCGTAGTCGAGCCGATCGAGGATCCGCATCGCACCGTATCCGCCGCGCGCGAAGAAGAACGCGTCGTACTCCGCAGACCTCACGAAACGGTTGAACTCTTCCACGCGCTCGTCATCCGGGCCGGCGAGATAGCCGCGGTGACGGTGACCAAGATTGTCAGCGAGAGTGACACGAAGACCCTGAGACTCGAGGTGGCGTTTCGCTTCCTCGATCCGCGGAAGCTCGGAGGGAGATGATGCCGCAAGGACGGCGATGTGGCTCGTGCGGCTGATAGATCGGGGACGCGTCAGCACGCGGCGAATGCTAGCAGCGAAGGCCAGTCGTGGACGCACGCACGAATCCTACTGCGATGGACGGGCCAAGGAAGGCAGAAAGCAGAAGGCAGAAGGCAGAAGGACTTCTGTCTTCATCCTTCTGCCTTCTGCTTTCTGCCTTCAAAAAGTGGAGCGGATCTGTAAGCCGAATTCTGTTCCCCTCACGGGGTGAGAATCATTCATCTGCCACGCGCGTTGCCGCGGTGGTCGAGCAACCTACCCGGAAGCTTTCGATGGAAACGGGCGGTTCCGCTGCTTCCCTATTTGGTCTTGCTCCGCAGGGGGTTTGCCATGCCGTCGCCGCTCACGCGGGACGCGGTGCGCTCTTACCGCACCGTTTCACCCTTACCTCCCTTTCGGGATCGGCGGTCTGTTCTCTGTTGCACTTTCCGTCGCGTTGCCGCGCCTGGCCGTTAGCCAGCCTGCTGCCCGTCGGAGTTCGGACTTTCCTCCACCTTTCGATGGCGATCCTCCGATCCGCTCCACGTATGGAGGATAACAGATGGAGCGGCCGATTAATCCCGCCTCAGACCACGAAATCCTCTCAGCTAAATTGTTGCTGATTAAGTAGCTTAGAAAGAATGTCGGCCTGCCGACATCAAAAAGCGTCGCGCTTTCTGTAGCGGTTGGAGAGCCGGATAAAGAAGATCGTTACCATGACGATCACGACGGCGACGATCCATGGCAGCAGGATGGCCAGGATCGCGTTCAGAAACGCGAAAACGTCTTCGACGATCGACAGCACCGGATTCGCCAGGCCGCCGGTCGTCGCGGTGCTGGCTGCACGCAGCGACGCCTTCGCCGTATGCGTCGTGAGCGCCGCGCCGCCGGCGATGATGCTGGCGAGGATCACGACACCCTTCGGCACATCCTGCGACGTCGCCGCCCATCCCACCAGCGCGCCCGCGGCGGGCCGGATGAACGTGTGAATCACATCCCACGCATGATCGATGGCCGGCACTTTGTCGGCGAGAAACTCGACGCAGTAGAGAACGCCGATGACGATCAGCACCGGCGTCGACGCGAAAAACGCCGCCAGCTCGCTCGGGAACATCGCCGGCTTCCATCGCGCCAGAAGTCCGAACACCAATAGCGTCGCGTAGGAGTTGATGCCGGCGCCCAGACCGAGTCCGACCGCGGTGAAGAAATTGCTCATGGTTGCGGGACGGGAATGACCGACGGCTTGGCCTCGCGCAGAGTGGCCGGGATGTCGCTCATGCCGCGCTCCCCGGCCTCGCGCGTCGGATAGTGCCCCCAGAAGACGCGATAGCACGAGCGCCCCTTGAGCGTGATGGGAACGAACCAGACGTTCGTGCCGCCGGCGCGCAGAGCCTTCGTGATGTTCGACGGTTCGCACACGATCTCGAACTGCACGGTGAACTTTCCTGATGGCGCCGCGGCGAACTCGCGCGCCATCGCTTCGTACCGTTCGCGGTCGGAGGTGGGCGATGGACGCGGTGCGGGAGCTTGCGTCGTGGTGGTGGGCGGCGGAGGAGGTGGCGGAGGCGCCGTCGCCGTCGAAGTCGCCGGCGCCACACTGGTCGTCGCCGGCGGGGGCGGCGGCGCTTCACTCGGCCTATGAACCGCGCGCTTGACCGGCGTTGCCTGCGGTGCGTTCCGTGCGCTCCACCACGTGAAACCGTACCAGCCGATGCCGGCGATGATGAAGAGCGCCATGATCGTGACGAGGCCGCCGAAGCTCAGCCTTTTCTTCTTGATCGTCTTCGGCGGCAACGGCCTTCGCGTCGACGTCGACATCGACGAAAAACCGCGCGTCCGCGGCGCCGGTGTAGGAACAGGCGTCGGGATCGGAGTCGGAATCGGTGTAGGCAGAGGCGTCGGCAGTGATGCGGCGACCGGCACGCTCGCCTGCTGCGCAATGTCGATCTGCGCCTCGTCAAATCCGAACTGCGGCTCGAGCGGAGGCAGCGGCGGCGGCGCGGGCGTGCGCAGCGGTGTCGTCTCCTGTCCCGGCTGTTCGTCGGCGAGATCGAACTTGGGCATCGGTGCGCTCCAGGCATCCGCGGCATCGGCCACGCCGATTTTCTCGAAAGTACCCGTACTCGAGGGGGCGCTTGCCGCAGCCTTCGCGCGCGTCAGCAGTCCGAGGAGCGAGAGCGCGTGAAGAAGCTTGTAAGCGTTGAACGTCTCCTGGCCCGACGCCGCAGCGATTTCTGAGGCGCTGCGCGCGCCGTCGACCTGTGCGACGACCGCTTCCGCTTCCTCGTTGAATCCGAGTCGCTTGAATGTTTCGTCGAATTCCGGCGCCTTGCTGAAGACCGCCGATCCGCTCTCGAGCAGCTTCTCGAATTTCTGGCGGTCCTGATCGGTGACGACCATCTCCACGATGATCTGCGGCAGCGGGAAGATCGTCCCTTCATCGCGCTTCGGCAAATAGTCGTTGACGATCGTGTACGATCCGGCGCTCCACTCTCCGATCGAACGGATCACGCCGACCACTTGAACGCGGCGCGCCCATGTCAGCTCCTTGCGTGTGATGAAGCCGAGGTTCAGCAGCGTGTCGCCGAGCGTCTCGTTTTCTTTGCGCTTCGCCAGCGCCTGCTTCACATGCTCGCGACTCACCTTTTCGGCGCGCATGAGAATCTCGTCGACGCTGTCGGCGCGGTCGTTCGTACTCGCGGACAGCACGTCGCCGCCCTTGAAGTAGATGATTTTGATGATGCCGTCGTTTTCGAAGCGGATGGCGCCGGTGAACTGCTCGCGCCACAACTCGACCAGACGCGCGACGAGATCGATGTCGCGGATTTCGCCTTCTAACATTCTCCCCCGCCCAGCCAGCTCTTAGCTCTTAGCTGTTAGCTCTTAGCGAATTATCGCATGCAATTCGTCATAGAGACTTTGCCCGACTTTTCTTCCGAGGACGCTCATCAGATCCTGGGCTGAGGCTTGCTTGACACCGGACACGCTGCCGAAGCGCTCGATGAGCAGGCGCCGCCGCTTCTCGCCGATGCCGGGCAGATCGTCGAGCTCGCTGTGCAGCACGCGCTTCGAGCGTCGCCGGCGATGTGAGGACACAGCGAAACGATGCGTCTCGTCGCGGACCATCTGCAACAACTGCAGCGCCGGATCCCGCCTCTCCAACCGAATCGGCTCCTCGGCATCGGGAACGTAAATCTCTTCTTCGCGTTTGGCGAGTCCCGCGATCGTGATGCCTTCGACGCCGAGCCGGTTCAGCGCGGTCAGCGCCGCGTTGAGCTGGCCGCGCCCACCGTCGATGAGGATGAGATCGGGCAGCGGCTTCTCTTCGTCGAGGAGTCTCCGATAACGGCGATCGACGGCTTCGGCCATCGAGCGAAAGTCATCGGCACCGATCACGGTCTTGATGTTGAAGATGCGGTACTGCTTCTTGTCGAACTTGCCGCGGTCGAGAACGACCATTCCCGCGACCGAATCGCTCCCCTGAATGTTGGAGATGTCGAATGACTCGATGCGCTCGATCTCACCGCTGTGACCGAGGAGATTGCCCAGACGCGTCGCGGCGATCTGCAAGCGGTCCTGCTGCGATTTGCGGAACCGGGACTCGTGCGAGAGGCGCGCGTTGCGATTCGCCAGCTCGACGCGATCGACTCCCTGGCCGCGTTGCGGAACGCGCAGCGCGACCCTGCGGCCAGCCTGCTGCGACAGCCACTCGCTCAGCAACTCCTCGTCCTCCACGGCGAAAGGAATCAGAATCTCGCGCGGGATGAAGAGATTGTCCTGGTAGTAGCGCTGCAGAACTTCGCTGAGGAAATGGCTCGGCTGATATTCGTCGACTTTTTCCCAGAACAGCTCGCGGCGATCGACGACGTTGCCGTCGCGGATGACGAAGAGTTGCACGGCGATGTCGTTCCCCTCCTCATGCAAGCCCCACACATCGGCGTCCTCCTCTTCGGCGGAGGCGACCTGCTGCTCGGCCTGCACGCGCTCGACGGTGCGGATCAGATCGCGGTAGTACGTCGCCAGCTCGTAGTTCTCTTCTTCGGCGGCTGTGTACATCCGCTGACTCAGTCTGTCCTGCAGCTCTTTTCTTTTTCCGCCGAGGAAGAGGACGACGTCGTCGACCATCTCGCGATACGCCTCACGCGTGGTCAGACCGACGACGCATGGGCCGAGGCATTGGTGCATGTCGTAGTAGAGACAGGGACGGGTGAGGGCGCTCTTGCCGTCGGCGATCTCGAGATCGCAGCTTCGCAACTTGAACTGATCGGCGACGAGCTTCAGCAACCGGCGCGCCGTGCCGGCGAAGAACGGTCCGTAAAAAATATCGCCCTTCTTTCGATCGAGACGGCGCGTGAAGACGACGCGCGGGAAATCCTCCGAGAGCGTGACCTTCAGATACGGATACGTCTTGTCGTCACGAAGGAGGATGTTGTAGCGAGGCTGGTGCGCCTTGATGAGATTGTTCTCGAGAAGGATGGCCTCGAGCTCGTTGTTGGTCGTGACGAACTCGATGCCGTCGATCTCGTTGACGAGCGACATCGTCTTCGCATCGCGCGCACCTTTCCCTACCAGGTACGAGTTGACCCGGTTTTTCAGGTTGCGCGCTTTGCCGACGTAGATGACCTCGCCTTCGACGTTCTTGTGCATATAGACGCCGGGGCGGTCGGGCAATTCTTTGATGCGCGCTTTGAGACGGTCGACGCGCGAGTCGATTTCGGACATCGGACGAGCTACAACACGATGCGTCGCAAAAACGCTCCCACGGCGTCGCGGAGCTCATCGGTCCATTCGTGGGCGCCGTCGAAGACGCAGGTTGTCAGATTCGTGGCGCCTCGAAGAAACTTCAAGTCTTTCTCGAACTTTTCCTCCGTGTACCACTCGTCGCGTTTGCCGCGCGCGAGGAGCGTCGGAGGAAGATGCACACCATCTTGTGCAGAGACGTCGGGAGGGACATCCGCGGCGAGGGCGACGACGCCGTGGCATCGCCAGCCGAAATCGGCAGCGGCACGAAAGGCCATGGCCGTCCCTTGCGAGAAACCGAGGAAGACGAGCTTCTCAGGACGCGGGAGAGTGGCCACGACGCGACGGACGTAATCGATGTTGTCGGCGATGGCGAGCTCGCGATCCTGGCTCGTCATCCAGCTCGCGGCGACCTCGCCGTAGTTCTTCACGTAGAAGGGATGCAGCGCCTGAACGGCTGCGAGCGACCACGCCTCGCTTCCCGGGATCCGCTGCAACTCCTTCCAGTGCGCTTCGGCGGTCTCCGCATAGCCGTGGAATCCGACGAGCAACCGGGCCGTGTCGTGCGCTTCATAGAGGAAGCGGCCGTGAGTGGCGGCGGAGACGTGGCGCGTTTGCATAGTCAGCGCGCTGACTCGTCAACAAGTTGACCAGTCAGTGATGGGCTCATTTTAATCTTCAAAGGCGGCGGCAAGCCGCCGCACTCCATGTGACAATGCGGCCGCGTGCGCGTCACCATCGTCGTCCCCTGCTTCAACGAAGAGCGGCGGCTGCCGGTCGACGCTTTCCGCAACTTCAAGTCGGTCGACTTTCTGTTCGTCAACGACGGCAGCCGCGACGGCACGCTGCGTTTGCTCGAATCATTGCGCGATTCTGATGCGTCGCGATTCTCGATCCTCAATCTCGAGAAGAATAGCGGAAAGGCGGAGGCGGTCCGGCGCGGCATTCTCGCAGCGATGGAACGCTCCGCCGATCTCGTCGGCTTCTGGGACGCCGATCTGGCCACGCCGCTCACGGAGATCCCGTTATTTCTCGATGTATTCGAATCGCGGCCGGAGATCGAGATGGTGTTCGGCGCGCGCGTTCGGTTGCTGGGCCGTCAGATCAGCCGGCGCGAGTCGCGCCACTACTTCGGCCGCGTCGGCGCCACACTCATCTCGCGGACCCTCGGCCTCGCCGTTTACGACACGCAGTGCGGCGCGAAACTCTTCCGCACCGACGACGGTATGCGCGACATCTTCGCGAAACCGTTTCTATCGCGATGGATCTTCGATGTGGAGATCATCGCGCGATACGTGAAGCGGCGCGGCCGCGACGCTGCGGCGAAGTCGATCTACGAGCTGCCGGTCCGTGAGTGGCACGATGTGAAGGGGTCGAAGGTGCAGTCGCGGGATTTCTTGCGCGCGTTACGCGATCTCTGGAAGATTCATCGCGTATATCGATTACACAAAAATTCGTAACTCTTTCAACTCGCGTAATCGATCCCGCAGCTCCGCCGCCTTTTCGAAGTCGAGATTCTTCGCCGCGTCCTTCATCTCTTTCGTCAGCCGGCTGATGGCTTTGTCGATGTCCTCGTCGGCGACCAGGTCGAGCTTCGCCTTCGGCGCGCCGGGGATTTCGAAGTAATCGAGGTTGGCCATCTTCACGAGATCGGAGTCGACGGCGCGGATGACGGTGGCCGGTTCGATGCCATGCTCCTCGTTGTACGTCCTCTGAATCTCGCGGCGGCGGTTGGTCTCGTCGATGGCGAACTGCAGCGAGTCGGTGATCTTGTCCGCGTAGAGGATGGCGATGCCATTCACGTTGCGTGCAGCGCGCCCGATCGTCTGAATGAGCGACGTGCCGGAACGGAGGAATCCCTCTTTGTCCGCGTCGAGCACCGCCACGCATGAGCATTCCGGTATGTCCAGCCCTTCGCGCAACAGGTTGATGCCGACTAGCACGTCGAAGACGCCGGTGCGGAAGTCGCGGAGTATGGCGATGCGCTCGAGCGTTTCCACGTCGGAGTGCAGGTAGTTGACCTTGATGCCGAGCTCCATCAGATACCGCGTCAGATCCTCGGACATCCGCTTCGTCAGCGTCGTGACCATGACGCGCTCATTACGCGTGATGCGATCCTTGATGACTCCGATCAGATCGTCGACCTGGCCGCGGACCGGTTTGATGAAGATCTCCGGATCGAGCAGGCCCGTCGGTCGAATGACCTGCTCGGCGAAGAGGCCTCCGGTTTTTTCCAATTCGTAAGGCCCGGGCGTCGCCGACACGTAGATGATCTGTTTCAGTTTTCCTTCGAACTCATCGAAGCTGAGCGGGCGATTGTCGATCGCGCTCGGCAACCGGAATCCGTATTCGACGAGCGTCTCCTTGCGCGAGCGGTCACCGCCCCACATCCCGCGCACCTGCGGAACGGTCTGATGCGACTCATCGATGATCATCAGAAAGTCTTTGGGAAAGTAGTCGATGAGCGTCGGCGGCGGCTGGCCCGGCGCGCGGCCGCTGAGATGCCGCGAGTAGTTCTCGATGCCATTGCAGAAACCGAGCTCCGCGATCATCTCCAGATCGAAGAGTGTCCGCTGCGATAGGCGCTGCGCTTCGAGAAGTCGATCGTTCGCGCGCAGAAAGGCCACGCGCTCGTCGAGCTCCACGCGAATCTTCTCCATCGCTTCGAGCAATCGCTGTCGCGGAGTTACGTAATGCGTTCGCGGATAGACGGCGAGTCGATCGTATTCGCGACCGGAAGTGCGTCCTGTCACCGGATCGATGCGCGTGATCTTGTCGATCTCATCGCCGAAGAACTCGATGCGTACCGCGTCATCCTCGTACGCGGGCCAGAGCTCGAGCACATCGCCGCGCACGCGGAAATGACCTCGCGAGAGATCGTACGGCGTGCGCTCGTACTGCATCTCCGTCAGACGGCGCAGGTACTGCGTCATCGGCTTCTCTTCTCCCCTTTCGAAGAAGAGGAGCATTCCGTAGTAGAGCTCGGGCTCACCGATGCCGTAAATGCAGGAGACCGACGCGACGATGATCACATCGCGGCGCTCAAACAGCGCTTTCGTCGCCGACAGACGCAGCTTGTCGATCTCGTCGTTCTTCGTCATCTCCTTCTCGATGTACAGGTCCGTCTGCGGGATGTACGCCTCGGGCTGGTAGTAGTCGTA
>DASXRT010000252.1:0-17501 GCA_036506455.1 Thermoanaerobaculia bacterium | reverse complement strand
CGCTGCCAGCAGACGCGCCGCCCGGCTCTCCTCGTCCGAAAGCAGCTCGGAGAGAGCACCGATCACTTCGCTTTCCTTCTGGGCCAGATAGAGAGCGCTGAACGCGTCGAGCAGTTGCGCGTATCGCGCATCATCGATTCTGTCGCGCGCAGCCATCCGGCGGAGTCTGGATTCGACTGCGGCGATATGCGCCTCCGATGCACCGCCATCCCACAGCGGGAAGTCGAACGCGAGGACCGATGATGCATAACGGACCTCGAACGGACCGTCGGAGAAGAAATCGAGCGTCCGTGAAGTATTTCCAGTGGTCTCCACGCGGACGTTCGGAAGCCGGCTTCGGAGGCCGCCGATGTCCGAGAGAACCGGAGCAGGCGAGTTCTTCGCGACCAGGCCCACCGCGTCTTCGAACGTGAGAGCCGGCGTGATCTCCTGGCCTGCGGCGACGATCGGCAGCAAGAACGGGATGAGCAGGAGTGATTTCATCGTAGTGATCGAAGAGTGAGGAGCGCTTCCGTATTCGGCTGCAATGAGCCGTCAGGGTTCGGAATGGTGACGACGACCATCGCGGCACGCGATTCGGCGGCCGCTCCCTGCACGGGTACGACATAGTCGATCTCGTCGACGAATGTGCGCGACGGAATGCTGAAGACCTTGACTTCCACACGCACGCCGGGCTTCACGTAACGAAGAAGCTCGGGCGCGACGTTGCCCTGCACATGTAACGTCGCCACGTCGGCGACCTCGGCGATCGGGTCACGCGGGTACACGGCTTGTCCGACCGACACGTAGACACGCGTCACGGTTCCGGAGATCGGCGACGTGATGTGGAGGAGCGATCGACGTTGCGCGGCGAACCGCTCCTCGGCGATGCTCTTCTGCCGCTCGATGCGGAGGAGCTCCTTGTCGTCCGGGGCTCGCGGAACGCCGGCGGCAACGCGGCGTTCCTGATCGTAGTCCCGCTGGGCAGCGAGATATTCGACCTCGGCGACTTCGAGCTCGCGCGCGGTGATGTCGTTGGTGGTCCGAAGCTGCTTCATTTTCTCGAATCGCTGCCGTTTCAGCTCGAGAATCTTCTCTGCGGTCTTCAGGCTATCGCGCGGTCGCGTATCCGTCGGTGACGCAGATCTCCCTCCCCGCCTCATCCGCGCCTCGGCCCAGGCCAGTTGCGCGCGGGCGAGCGCGGCGTCACGTTCGACCCCCGGATTCGTGAGCTCGACGACCTCGCCGTTGGCAGCGATCTTCGTCCCTTCGCGAGCGCCGATGCTGCGCACCTGCCCATCGATCTGAGCGGTGATGGTCATCGATTGCGCCGGGTGAAGGGTGGCCTTGATTTCGATCGGAGGCGGGGCGTCGGCGCGGCTCTCGTTTTGTTTGCAATACAGCAGGAATGCCATCAAGAGCATTACCAGAGACCACACGATCAGCTTTCCTCGGAACGCCCCGTGTCGCTCGCTGTGTGACTTCACGCTCTTCCTCGCTTCACGCCCCGGTCAAAGTGATTGCCATCATTGACGTTCAACGCGATTGGCGCGACAGTTCACGAATGGTCCGAGTGGTCGTCCCAATCGTCGCGGTCGGTCTGATACTCCTCGTCATCTCCGTTGTGCTCGTTGGTCGCGACCTGACATTCGCTCGCAATGAGGCGGAGGCGGAAGTGCTGGCCTTCGCCGAGGCAAGCGCTCGGGCGATTCAGTTCGCTCCCGCGAGCGAGATTGAGCCGTACCTGTCAGGACTCCTGAAACATCCGGCAATCGCGATGGTGACAGTGTACTCCTCGAACGGAGAACGAAAGAGAGCAAGGCGGCCGCCCGGGGCTGAATCATCATTCATCGATCGCATGGTCCCCTCGCTGCGTGAGTCTGTCGTCGGCTGTCGCGCCATCGGAACAAATTCCTTATGTCTGGAAGGAGACATGACCTACTACCGCAGGCGCCTGGCCGCTCTATTGATTCCCCATGCGATTCTGCTCGCGGCTTCGGCACTTCTGCTGATCGTTGCGATCATCCTGGGACGAGGAAGCAACCGCCGGCAGCTCGTGGAGCTCACGCGGATTGCTCGCGGCGCGGTCGAAGAGAGCAACTATTCGCTGCGGGCTGCCGTGGGGAAGGGAGAGCTGGGAGAGTTGGCGCGAACGATCAACAACCTCCTCGAGCACATGCATCAGAGGGATCTGATTCTGCGGCGGCGGACGACTGAGCTCGAGTCGGTCAACCGCGAGCTCGAAGCGTTCTCTTACTCGGTGTCGCACGATCTTCGCGCGCCGCTAGCCAGTGTCGAGGGATTCGCCCAGGCGTTAACGGACGACTACAGTGATC
This sequence comes from Thermoanaerobaculia bacterium, assembly GCA_036506455.1. Taxonomy (GTDB): domain Bacteria; phylum Acidobacteriota; class Thermoanaerobaculia; order Gp7-AA8; family Gp7-AA8; genus DASVHS01. The sequence goes on along the minus strand of DASXRT010000252.1, from coordinate 15,186 downwards.
GTCTCGACGAGACCGGCAAGGAGTATCTCCGATGGATTCACGACGCCGCCGAGCAGATGAAGAACCTCATCGCCGGTCTGCTGCAGATGTCGCGCGTCAGCAGGGCTGAGATCAAACGCACGCGAGTCGATCTGTCGGCGATGGCTGAAAGCATCGCCCAATCCGTGCGGCAGCGCGACACGACACGATCCGTCGAATTTCGCATCGAACCAGATCTGATCGCGGACGCCGATGAACGCCTCTTGCATGCCGTCATGGAGAATCTGATGTCGAATGCGTTCAAGTACTCCGGAAAGAAGGAGCACGCGATCATCACCGTCGGTTCGACGACCGAGGAGGGACGGCGCACCTATTTCGTCAGGGATAATGGAGCGGGATTCGATTCGACGCAGGCGGCGAAGATGTTCACCGCATTTCAACGATTGCACTCGAGCAGCGAATTCGAAGGGACGGGCATCGGCCTGGCCACGGTGAAGAGAATCATCGAGCGGCACGGAGGCGCGATCTGGGCCGACGGTCAGGTCGGCGAAGGCGCAACTTTCTACTTCACACTCGGTGAGACGTTCACCACTGAAGATCGTTCCGAAGTCGCCGCATTGACGCAGGCGTGATGGAAGACTGAATGGCGAAAACGTTGAGAATTCTGCTCGTCGAGGACTCGGAACGCGACGCCGCTCTGATCCTCCTGTACCTCCGGCGTGGCGGCTACGAGCCGACGCTCCAGCGCGTGGAGACGCGCTTCGAAATGAAAGCGAAACTCGAGACCGCCGATTGGGACATCATCATCAGCGATTTCAATCTTCCCGGCTTCAATGCCTACGCCTCGCTGAAGGTGCTTCAGGAGAGCGGGCGCCGGATTCCGTTCATCGTCCTGTCCGGTGAGATCTCTCAGGAGATCATCGACGGCGTCACGAAGGCCGGTGCCAACGAGTACCTGGCCAAATACGAGATGAGGCAGATCGTTCCGGCCATCGAGCGGGCGCTGCACGGCCGGCCCCGAGACGGCTGATCATGCTCGACCGACTCCGTAACGTCTCCATCCGGCAGAGGACGATGGGGATCGCGGCAGTTGCCAGCGGCGTCGCGTTGGTCGTCGCCAGCGCCGGCTTCGTCGCCTACGTGCCGCGCGGGGAAGTCGGTCTCGCGCCCCTGGTCGGGTTCGTCGCGCTCGACATTCTCGTCGCGATGTCCGTTGCTCTCGCGTTGTCTTCCGTGCTCCAACGAATCGTGTCCGAGCCGGTGGAGCAGTTGCAGGATGCTCTGAAAAAGCGAACTGCCGACGCGGAGGCCGCGACCAGGGAGCTTTCTGCATTCAGCTACTCAGTCGCACATGATTTGCGTGCACCGCTTCGCTCGATCGATGGTTTCAGCGAGGCACTCGTCGAAGACTATCGCGACAAGCTCGATGATCAGGGAATCGATTATCTGAATCGCGTGCGCGGTGCGGCGGAAAGGATGGACGTGCTGATCAAGAGTCTGGGCGAGCTCGCCCTGATTTCGCGAAGCGAGCTCCATCGCGAACGCGTCGATCTCAGTGGAATCGCCGCATCGATCGCCACGGAGCTGAAAGCAGCCGATCCCGAACGCAATGTGCAGTTCGCAATCGAGCCGGACCTGACGATCGAAGGCGATCCCCGCCTCCTCAAACTCGCCCTCGAGCATCTCCTCGGCAACTCCTGGAAATTCACGAGCAAACATTCCTCCGCGAAGATCGAGGTCGGCAGCGAGCAGCAGAATGGCCATCGACTGTTGTACGTGCGCGACGATGGCGCGGGCTTCGACTCCACCTTCGCCGACAAAATGTTCGCCCCCTTCCAGCGGCTTCATCCGGTGAAAGAATTCGAAGGCACCGGCATCGGGCTGGCCATCGTTCAGCGCATCATCCATCGGCATGAAGGAAAGGTCTGGGCGGTCGGAGAAGTGGAAAAGGGAACGACCATCTATATTGAAGTCGAATGAGTGATTTGAAGGCGGCTTTCGGACCGGCGACGGAAGATCCTTCTTCCCGCCGCCGCAGACTTCGCGCGCTCGTCGTCGAAGATTCAGAGGACGACGCTCAACTCCTCATTCGACAACTGACCCGCGCCGGCTACGAACCTGCCGCGGCCCGCGTGGAGACCGCCGAGGAGATGAGCCGTCTGCTGAACGAGCAGACGTGGGATGTCATCATCGCGGACTATTCACTGCCGAAATTCAGCGCCATTCACGCGCTGAACCTCCTTCATGAAAAAGGTCTCGATATTCCTTTCATCATCCTGTCGGGAACCATCGGCGAAGGGACCGCCGTCGAGGCGATGAAAGCGGGAGCGCACGACTACATCATGAAGGGCAGCTCGGCGCGGCTGATCCCGGCGATCGAGCGCGAACTGCGCGAAGCGGGATCGCGAGCGACACGCCGCCGGGCGGAGGAGGCGCTCCGCGAGAATGAACGCCGTTTTCGATCGCTCATCGAGCGTTCGTCCGACATCATCACCGTGATCGATCGCGACGGCACCATCCTCTACGAGAGCCCGTCCATCGAGCGGCTCCTGGGTCGTACACCCGGAGAACTGATCGGCACAAAGCTTCAGCAACACATCCATCCCGATGACGTGGCCGCGGTGTTGGAGGAGGTCGAGCGGCCGAGCCGGGAAAGTGTGCAGTCCGTTGAATTTCGGTTTCGCGAACGCGGCGGGGGCTGGCGGTCACTGGAGGCGAGCGTCAATCATCTCCTCGACAATCCCGACATCGCCGGAGTGGTGCTGAATTGCCGCGACATCACGGCGCGAAAGCAGGATGAGGCGACGATCCGGCATCTCGCTTACTTCGACGCGTTGACGGGGTTGCCGAACCGGCTCTTGTTCAACGATCGCCTGGCCCAGGCACTGGCTCACGCGCGGCGGCGCGGCGCACCCGGAGTCGCGATCATGTTCCTCGATCTCGACCGCTTCAAGACGATCAACGACACACTCGGTCACGGCGCCGGTGATGAGCTCCTTCGCGCATCGGCGGACCGATTCTCGGGGACGCTTCGAGAAGAAGACACCGTCGCCCGATTGGGAGGCGATGAGTTTCTCTTCCTCCTCCAGGGCATCGACGACGTCGAGAGCGCTGCGCGAGTCGCGCAGAAGATCCTCGACGTCTTCAACACTCCTTTCCTGGTCCTCGATCATGAGCTTCACGCCACCGCAAGTATCGGCATCAGCATGTTTCCGCTCGACGGAACGGATGGTGAGACTCTGATTCGCAACGCCGATACGGCGCTCTATCGCGCCAAAGAAGGAGGACGCAACCGCTATCAGCTCTACGCGCCGGCGATGAACGCCGTCGCCCTCAAGCGACTCGTGCTGGAGAACAGTCTTCGTCACGCGGTCGACCGCAATGAGCTGTTGCTTCACTACCAGCCGCTGGTGTCGCTGGAGAACGGTGATCCCGTCGGCGTCGAGGCGCTCATCCGCTGGAAGCACCCGGAGCTCGGCCTGGTCTCACCTGCTGAATTCATTCCGATGGCCGAAGAGACAGGGTTGATCGTACCGCTGACGCGCTGGATCCTGCGCGCGGCCTGCGCGCAGATGAAAGAGTGGCAGCAATCGGGAATCGAGATCGAGACCGTCTCCGTCAATGTTTCCGCGCGCCGTTTCAACGATTGCAATCTGCCGGCGATGATTGGTGAAGTCCTCCGCTCGACCGAGCTCGATGGCCGCTACCTGAGCATCGAGATCACCGAAAGCGTCATGATGGAGAGCGCCGAAGCGACGATCAACACTCTTCAACAACTCAAGAAGTTCGGAATCAAGATCTCGATCGACGACTTCGGGACCGGCTATTCATCTCTGAGCTACCTCAAACGACTGCCGATCGACACACTCAAGATCGATCAGTCGTTCGTGCGCGACATTCCGTCCGACAGCGACGATGCCGCGATTGCCATCCTCATCATCGCCATGGCGCACAATCTCAAGCTCTCCGTAGTCGCGGAAGGAGTCGAGACTCGCGAACAGATGTCGTTTCTGCAATCGAAGAGATGCGACATCATGCAGGGCTATCTCATCAGCCGGCCGCTTCCGGCCGCCGAGATCACGGAGTTTCTCAAGAAGAAACGCCGGAATCGATCGTGAGTTGAGAATTCCAACGCTTCTTCCCACGCTCGTTCCCACGATCGCCGTCTAACTTCCTCGCATAAGGAGGAAGTCATGAAAAAGCTCAGCGTCATACTCCCACTCATGGTCGCGATCGCGGCCACTCCGGCCGTTGCGGCGACCGGCATTCTCGATGGACTCACGTTCCGCGGCGATATCGGCCCGAAGGGCAAGCCCGCCGACGGAAAGGACGACATCATCTTCGCCAACGGTACCCTTCGTTCGACGGCGTGCGATGCGTACGGCTTCGGCCCCGGCGCCTACACCGCCGTGCGCAGCGGCGACACGATCGCGGTCACGGCCACGACGCGCAGCAAGTCGAGCGGTACGATCAACTGGCAGGGGACGATCCGCAATGGAGTCCTCCAGGGGACGTTCACCTGTTCGAAGCTGCTCGTCCGGAAGAACTACTGGATCAAGGCGAAGCAGCAGTAACGTGAGCGCGGCCTTGGAGTGCGGGCAGCTTGCTGCCGCCTTGGGCGGAAGGGCGGCGGCAAGCCGCCGCACTCCAAGCAAGTGTCAGCGAGCTTCAGCCCGCGCGCTTCGAGTCGGCTCGGATACGCGTTCGATGACGCGACCGACTTCGCGATCGGTGACACCACGATCTTCGGCGCGCGCAAGATCCGCCTGCGACACCATGCCGACGCAACATCCACTCTGGTCGACAATCGGAACGCGCCGCACCTGACGCTCAGACATGACACGCTCCACGTCTCGCACGTCGTCGTTCGGTCCGCAGCAGCTCGGATTCGCTGACATCACATCGCTGACCACGCTGCCCGACTCTTTCCCGACGGCCACGCAGCGACAGGCGATATCGCGATCGGTAATTGTTCCCACGATCTTCTTCGATTGCAGATCGTCGACCACCGGAATGCAACCGCAGTCGTGCTCAGCCATGAGTTTCGCGGCGTGCTGGACTGTGTCATTCGCGGTGCAGCATGCCGGATCTCGAGTCATGATCTCTTGAACTTTCATTGCCGGTTCTCCTGTGTTGATTTGCGTGCAAGTTCTTTGCGAGGGGTCGCGCGAAACGAGACTCTGCATGCTGGCCGGCCTGGTACATCAGGAAGAAACGTCAGGCGGCCGGCGACGTCTGCGGCACTGTTCTCCGTGATGTCGAGATCGAGCCATTTCGACATCTCCTGCGGCGTGATGTCTTGGCCGAGGATGCGCAGGCGGGTGGGCTGGCGACTCGAATCGATCGTCAGCACGATCGTGTCATCGTCGATTCGGATTGTCGTTTGATCGTTGTCGCGCACTGCGACCGCCCGAGCAGGAACTTCCTCGCGTCCGCCGGCGATCACGCGGCCGCGCGCAGAGTTGAACGGCATCGACGTCAACGCGACAGTGCCGGAGTGGAGCATGCCCGATTCGCGCAGCGGTGCGCGCACGCGTTTGTCCAGAAGACGCTCTAGGCGGATCTCCGGCCACGACGCGTTCATCTCCGGCTTCATCTCTTCCGACGCGGAAAGAGGAACGAAGGTGTAGAGCGCGAGAAGTCCGGCGGCCGCGATTCCGGCGAAGATGCCGCCGCCGATCAGGTAGCCGAGCGCGCCGCGGTACGAACGTCCTACGAAGACATCGGGCTCGCCCTGCTCGACCGTGGCCTGATGCTGCAGGGGAGCTTCGGGATCGGGCACCAAGCCATGTTTCGCCGCGGAATAGTGGCCGATCGCACAGACCTGATCCCCGGGACGTACGATCCATTCGTAGTACCAGGCCCGGCTGAGAGCCGTGTTCTGATTGGCGCTGCGATGGTCGAAACGAATGCTTCCGTCGTCGTCGTTGAAGAGCTTCATCATCTCGGCAAAAGAGTCGCGGATGTTGCTGAACGTCGCCTCGCGAAACGATGTGGCCTGGATGTAGTCCTCCGCACGCGGCTGTGCTTCCGCGGATGGAATCATCTGCGGCTTGACCTTGAGATCGGGATACGCCAGCAGGCGAATGCCGCCCTGCGCGGTCTGGATCGTGCTCGGTGTCAGCGCGAAGCCTTCGTAGAGCGAATGGTCATGTTCACCGGTCGATCGAATCTGATACTTGTAAGCGACGCACGGTGTGCGAGTGAACGGTGAGGTCACCGTCGGCCCGTTGGCCACGATGCGGCCGATGGCCGCGAATCTCTCACCGTCGCGCGGAGGCTCGCCGTCTCTCGCGCGACGAATCATCATCGCTTCGCCGATCTTCTTCGGAATCGTGCACAGATAGGCCACGCCCATCCAGGCCACGACGCCGCCGAAGACAGCCGCCCCTTCTGCCGGACCACTTTGCGGATACCGGCGGTACACGATGAGACCGATCGCCACGGCGAGCACGACATAAACCGCGAGCCACGTGAGACACGCTTTTTTTGTCTTCATGAGTTGTCCCCAGCCTTGGAGTGCGGCGGCTTGCCGCCGCCTTCAGAAGGCGGTGCCAAGACACCGCACTCCAAGGCTACGTCCCGCCCTTCCCTTCTCCAGATCATCGCGCTGATCCACCATCGCCCGTCCCGCTGAAAAGCCTGGATGCTGTTCACACCGCGGTTGAGCAGCTCGCCCTCTCGTGAGCGTCGCGTCTCGTACGCGCTGAGCACGTGGGCCATGTCGCCGAACTGACGAGTCTCGCGCCACAGTTCGCCCTCCCAGAAGCTGGGCATCTCGCCGGAGTCGATCATCTCCTCGAAATTCTTCCGATACGACTGAAGGTCGAATTCGAATACGCCGGCGTCGTTGATGCGCACGAGCCGTGCGCCGGGCGCGTAGATCTCGTCGTTGCGGTGCCAGTCAGGCCGCTGTCCCTTCTCGAAACAGATCGAGTCGTACATCTCCGCGATGAGCGCGTCGAGATCCTTCATCTTCACCTCACTGCAGCGCGAAGTAGAGCGTGCTGAGCAAAACTTCGCTCGGATCGTGGCTGTGTTCCCAATACATGATCCCGCCGAGACCGTAGGTCCTGACGAAGCGCGCCTTCTCGGCGAGCGAGCGCGGGTCATCGTAAGTGATGAACCTGCCCACCTCCGCGTTCCAGAGAAACGGTGCGTGGGCGGCTGCATCCCATCGCTGCTCGTACCCTTCAGCGTGTACGTACTGAGTCAGCAGTTTCCAGTACGGGTAGTCGGATTCGTACTGGTCGTACCGCTGATAGAGTCCGCTGTTGTCGCGGATCACGCCTCTCCACCCTCTTCCATAGAATGCGACACCGACGACGATCTTCTTCGGCGGAATCCCGGCGTGGAGATGTTGTCTGATGAATGTTTCGGTCGACTCCGGCTGCGCTGCCGCGGCTGATCGATACAGCGGGGTGTGATGTCCCGTCGTCGGCGACCAGCCGCCGGAGAAGTCGTAGGTCATGACGTTGATCCAGTCGAGAAAAGGGTGCAACTTCTCCATCTCCGTGTGCTCGAAATATCTGCCGCCCGCTGACGCGATCGTCAGCGTGTACCGGTCGAATCGTTTACGCCGTCGCGCGTCGCTGAGCATGTCGAGCTCTTCGCGAAGCGTCTTCAGAAGCAACGTGAAGTTCTCTTTGTCTTCAGCGCGGAACTTGATTCCCGGGCCGGGCTGACCCGGATACTCCCAATCGAGATCGATGCCATCGAGCGCATATCGCTTGATGACGTTGATCGCACTGTCGGCGAATCGACAGCGCGACGCATCGTCGAGCGCGGCGTCGGAAAAGTAATCCGCCCCCCACCCTCCCACCGACACGATGATCTTCAGGTCGGGATTGACAGCCTTCAGCGCCTGAAGCTGCGCGAGGTGCGAAGGCGCGTCGGGATCCTCGAGCTCGATGACGCCGAGGGGATTGACTTTGGCGAAGGCGTAATTGATGTGCGTGAGCTTCTTCGCGCCGATGGCGTTGATATCAGCGCGCCCACGCACATAGCCGACGATCCGGAACTTCCGGTGCGGCGCGACATCGGGTCCGAGGGTTCGGCAACCGGCGATCAGCAGCAATGCGAGAATGAGAGATCTTTTCAACGACACGGATTATCGTAGATAGCGTGAGCGACTTCAGCTCGCGCGTCTATCGGTTCATCTTCTGGGCGGCCGCGGCCTACAACATCGGCTTCGGACTCTGGGCAGCGCTCTTTCCGAAGGCGTTCTTCACGCTCTTTCATCTCGCCCCGCCACGATATCCCGGCATCTGGGCATGTCTGGGCATGGTCGTCGGACTCTACGGCGTGGGCTACGCATACGCGGCGTGGCGGCTCGACCGTGCTTTCCCGTTCATCGCCATCGGCCTCGCCGGCAAGATTCTCGGACCGATCGGATGGGTATTGTCGGTTGGCTCGGCCGAGTTGCCGGCTCGGACCTTTCCGCTGATCGTCTTCGATGACCTGATCTGGTGGCTGCCGTTCTCGATGTTCCTGCTCGAAGGGACGCCGGTCACAAGATTTCTGAAGCGCACCGCACCATACTGGTGCGCCGCGCTGCACGTCGTCGCAGCCGCGGGCACTCTGATTCTTCTGCGGGGCGGAAGCGAGGCGGTGGCGGACATTCATCAGCGCATCGGCTACCTGGGGGAGCACGCGGACCGCTGGCGGGCCGGGTGGATGCTGTGGATGATCGCCGCGCTTTCGCTCGCCGCCTTCTATGCGTGGTGGAGCGCGCGCACTTCACGATCGATTCTGCCGATCGCGATCGCCGCTCTCGGTCTCACATGTGACTTCGCCGGCGAAGCGCTATTGATCGGGTGGATTCCACGACCGGATACGATGCTCTATCGCGCCACAGCACTCCTGACCGGTGGCGCCGGAGATGGCTTCTACACGATCGCGGCGATTCTGTTGACGCTGGGTTCGCCGTTTTCAATGCCCTTGCGCGTGTGGGCTTGGCTGACCTGGACGAGCGGCATCGCGCTCACGATCTTTACCATCATGAATATGTCCGCGGGCGTCGTGATCTCGAGCGCGGCATTGATGATCCTCTTCATTCCGCTCGTCGTTGCGATCGGCACCAGACTGCGATGAAGCGCATCTTCATCCTTGGAGCGTCCGGTTTCTTCGGGCGATTGATCGCCCAGCGGCTTCGCGCGGCCGGTCTGCAGCCGATTCTCGCGTCGCGGTCGCGTTCAGAGGTGCGCATCGATGCGAATGACCGCGAGCAGATTCGAGCGAATCTGAAAGCGCGCGATCTCGTCATCGATACTGCCGGGCCGTTTCAGACGCGCACGACGACGCTGATCGAGTCGGCCAGAACGATCGGCTTCGACGTCATCGATCTCTCCGACAGTCCGGAGTATACGAAGAAGATTTACGATCTCGAGGCGCCGATCGGTGCGGCCGGAATCCGCGTGCTGACCGCGTGCAGCGCGCTCTCCGCGGTGAGCGCGGCGGTGGTGAAGTCGGTCGGCGTGACCGACCCGCGACGAGTGAGCGCATACCTCGTTCCCGCCACCCGCTACACCGCCAATCCGGCGACGACTCAATCGATGCTCATGTCGCTCATCGGCAAACCGCGCACGATCCGGTTTCCGCGACCCCTCGGCACACGCTCCGGCTTCACGGTAAAGAGTGTCGACGTCGTCACGCTGCCACGCGTTTTTCCCTCCGTCCGCACGGCAGAGCTCATCGTCGATACGAAGGTGCCGGGCGCCAATGCGCTGCTGAAACTCTTCGGGCTCTGGCCGGGCTTTCGTCGCGCGATGGAAGGCTATGAACACGTGGCGATCGCGATCGCGCGACGCATCGGGCCGAAACACGGCGTTCTCGCGTATGAGATCAGCGCGCCACTGATGCAGAAGTACGTCATCTTCAGCGGAGAGAAGAGCTATCTGCTCGCCGTGCTTCCGGCGATCCAGGCGGCGATTGCGATCGTCAACGGACGCTTCAAGCCGCGTGGCCTTGTGCCCCCGACGCAGCATGTCGATTCCTCGCAACTGTTCGAGGCAGTGCGCGCCGAAGGGATCACCGCGATGGCCTAATGATGTACGGCTCTCCGTCGCACGGTCGGGGGCCGGTACACAAGCTCGCTCCGCAGCAACGGCAGGATCGCATAAACAACATCTCCGGGACACACGGTGATCGTGCACGTCGCACCCGGGACGTTCCCGTCACGATGACCGAGAATCGTCGGGAGATCGAGACCGGACGAGGGATGGCGCACGATGGCGGTGGGGTCGATCGAGTTCTTCGCAATGATCTCCGCGAGAAGGCTCTTCAGAATCGAGAGCGCTGCGTCAGTCGGCCGCTCCGTCATGAAGGTTCCGAGGAGCGCGATGCCCACGGTGTTGCTGTTGCGGCAGGAGAAGTGAGCACCGATCGCGCCCGCCCCTCCCGCCCGCCCCTCGTAGATCACGCCATTCGGATCGATGAGGAAGTTGTATCCGATGTCGCCCCACGCGTTGGAGAACGTGTGGTAGTACCAGATGTTGCGGACCTCTGTTTCCCAATCGGGAAGCGAGTTCGAGCCCGCAGTGTGATGAACGACGGCGTGCGTGACTGTCGTATATGCCGGCGTCCAGCGCGGCGATCCCTCGCCGTCGGGACAAGCCCAGTCGACGCGCGACCGAATCTCGAGTGAGCCGTACGTCAGCGCGTTCGTTGTCAATCGTTCGCGATGAGGCGTCGCAGGCGGGAAGAGTGTCAGCGTCACGCGATCGACCGGTTCGTCGAACGAGTACTCGATGTAGCGCTTCGCCGAGCCGAAGTGAGTGATCGCGGAGACATAACGTCCTTCGGTGGCGTCTGTCAGATCGCCGTCGATCTCGAGCGCCATCCAATCCGACCAATCGACGCGATCGGTCGATACGCGCACGCGAACGCTTACGTTGGACCCGGACGACCACGAGAGGCCGACTGCCTCGAAAGGTTCTTCAGCAGTGATCGTGGCCTGATCGGCTCGTCCCTGAGGAATCTGCCAAGCGATCGAGAGCGCCGCGACGAGGAGGAAGCTCACCGCAGATGAGAATACTCCTCATGGATGCGCGATGACCACGAGGGCAGGCGCCCGGCGAAGGACGCAATCGATCGCTTGCCGCAGCGTCTCCGGATCGAGCGCGGCAAAGCTCTCGTCCAGAACGACGAGCTCCGATTTCTGAAGAAGCGCGCGGGCGATGAACAGGCGGCTCTGCTCGCCGTGAGACAGACGCCAACCCGTTTCGCCGACCATCTGCGAGAGTCCCGCGGGCATCTGCGCGAGAAGATCGCCCAGTCCCAGCTCCTCGCACAGCTCCTCGGCCTCGCGCCAATCTTCCGGCTTCGGCGGCCAGTTGCGCCCCATCAATAGATTGAACGCGAATGACTCGCTGAGAACATGATTCTCGTGAAACTGCGGCGCCAGAACTGCGCGACTCCGCCAGCCGTCAGAGCCGAGCGTCGCGCGATCGAATCCGTCGAGGAGAAGAAGACCCGTATCCGGCAGTCGTGCCCCGGAGAGAATCGACGCCAGCGTCGACTTGCCCGATCCGGAACCTCCTTCGAGCACGATCCGATCGCCGGTTTGCACACGGAATGTACACCCACGGAGCACCGGCTCGGCGCGATTGGCATAGCGGAAGGCGATTCCTTTCGCATCGACGACCGTACCGTCGCTCGCGCGAGAGACGATCACGGAATGCCGGTCGCGCGGCTGCGACGCGGCGCGCGACAACGGCGCGACTTTCTGCCACGCCGCGACGGCGCCAATGACATCGGGCAGACCTGTGGCCAGGCGCTTCATCGCCTGCTGTGCGAGGACGATTCCGCCGAGACTGATCGCCAGGACACCCACCGACTGCCGGCCATCGAAAATGCTCGGAGCGAGCCCGATCAGCGCCAGAGCAATCCAGCCGCGGGGAATGACGGCGGTAATCCATGTCAGTGATCGGTCGAGTCGAACTGAGGAGCAGGCGTAGCGTTCGAGCTGTCTGTCCTCATCATCGTGCCAGGAGCCTCGCGGCTCCTGCACGAGACGAGTGCGGTGACCGACCATCCGCTCGACGAGATCACCGGTCAGCGACAATCGTTCCGAGCTCCAGTCGTCATACACATGATTGAAGGCAATGGTGAACACGATGATGAAGAGGATCCAGCCGGCGAGCAGCGTCACATGAAGCATTCCTCCCGCGCCGTTCGCGAGAACGAATGCGGCCATGCCCAGCTCGATCAGAGCGAACAGCGCGAGAAATCCGCCGCTTCGACCGAGGACTTCGACAGCATCGCCCTCGAAGACGCGAGCGAGATGCCGCCCTGCTCCGTCGGTGCGAAGCTGTTCGGGATCGAGCCGCAGCGATCCATAGAGAAGACGTTGCCGCAGCACGAAACCGCAAGCGAGAGCGACCAGGCCCTGCATCGAGGTGGCAACGTAGTGGATCGGCACCAGCATCAGCAGAAGAAGGAGCCACGCGATGAGCCATGCGCCGTCCGGCTTGCCTTCCAGCGCCGCTCTTCCGATGACGCTCCACGCCAGAACGAACACGACCCAGCGCGCAACGTGCGTCGCGACGAGAGCGAACGCGTATGCGCCCACGCCAGCGTCGGCGAGGTGACGCCGGAAGCTCTCGCGAAGTGATCGCCGGATGAGCCAGCATTCGCCGATTTCCTCTTCGCCAAATCGCTCGGCGATCATGCGGCGACGCAGCTCAACCCGACCGGTAGTTACCGTCTCGAGGAGCCGGTTGAGCGCGGCGCTGCGTGATGTCTCGACGACTTCGCGGAGCGCTGACGCGATGTGCGCGCGCTCGATCGGCAGCTCCGCCAGATCGGGACCGATGATGACACTCCTTCGTCCGCGGTTACGAAGCAGAACGAGAAAACCGTCGTCAGCTCGAATCAACGCCGGGGCCGACGCCCTCAGCACGGCATCGACATCGCGATAGAGAACATGAATTTTCTCGGCTTCCACGCCCGCGTTCTCCGCGAGCGCTTCGATATCGGCAGAAGCGACGCATGTGTCCTGCTCTCCGGCGGCGAATCCATGCTCGCGAGCGATGAGACTGATCGCCTCGCTGAGACGATTCGATGGCCAGGCCAGCGACATCAATTCAGATCTGCGCACGGACGAACGATTCCTCTTCGACCTTCTGATCTTCGATGACGACGCCGCCACTCATCCGGAACCGGCGCCATGGATCGCCCGACCACGTCGTGCGCTTCAACGCCGCTTCCGCATCGAGCATGGCTCGATATCGCGAGGTATCGCGCGCGGCCAACGCCGACGGTTCACCCTGCTCGACGATCCGCCCGCCTTCGACGACGATCACGTGATCGAAAAGCGTCGTCTCGGCGATGTCGTGCGTGATGCAGAGCAGCGTCACATTTCTCCACGAGGATCGGCTTCGCAGCAAAAGATCGCGGCGCCGTTCGCGATCGAGACCGCGGAACGGCTCGTCGAGGATCACCAGCCGGACCTCCGGCCGGAACATGGCTCGCGCCAGACGAACGCGCTGCCCCTCACCACCGGAGACGAGCGCGCCACCTTCACCGAGATCCGTCTGCAATCCGTTCGGCAACGCCGCCAGCAAGTCAGCGAGATCCGCGGCTTGTAGCGCTGTTCCGACAGCATTGTTGCTCTCATCCGAGCCGTAGCGGATGTTCGCGAGCAGCGATCGATTCCACAGATGAACGGCGGGATCGACCCACGCGGTCATCGGTCGCAACGATTCGTCGAGCGGGTGATCATCGACGAGAATCTGGCCGGCGACCGGATGGTGGAATTGTAGGAGTGCGCCGACCAGTGTCGACTTTCCGGCGCCGGATGGTCCGACAATCGCGACGTGACTCCCGGGTGGAATGACGAGGTCGATGTCTTTCAACACATCGCGGCCGGCGATGCGAATGGTCACCTGCTCGTAGGCGATGCCGATCGCCCCTTTTCCCATCTCGCCGTGCGAAGTAGCGCGGTGCGCCACGTCCGGTGCACTGAGCGGTTCGAGGAGTCGCGCGGTGATGTTCCGGTATGTAGGTGCCTGACGAAGAACGATCGCGATCTCCTGTCCGAGGACCGGCAGACTCAACGCCCAGAAAATCAGAAGGAGATTGAGACCGGACGGACCGGCGTGCGCAACGTGCGCGAGCACGATCCATCCGACAAGACCCAGGACGGTTGCAGTCTGCACGGACTCGACCATCGAGACAGCGCGGTGCAGACTGAGCCCGGCACGCATCCACTCGCCGAGCAGCCACTCCTGTTGCCGCCGTACCGGGCGCTCCGCCGAATGCGATCGAATGGCCGTGAGGCCGAGCAACGCGTCGAGTGAGAAGCGGCTGAGCGCACCGGAATGAGTGCGCACGCGCAGTTCCCGTTCGTTGATGAGCGGCGCCGCCAAGAGAGGGACGGCCACAACCGAGATCGCACTGACGATCGCCGGAACGACAACACGTGGGTCGAGCCAGCAGATCGCTCCGGCGGTAATGGCCAGCTTGGCAGCGGCACGCGTCACGCGCGAGGCAAGCATCACGAGATTGCGCAGCATGTGTGTGCTGTGACTTCTCTCCACCATGTCCGAGGTGAGGCGGCTGCGGAAATAGCGATCGGGAAGTCGCGCCAGTTTTTCGAAGAGCGCGAGGCGGAGCTGGCACTCGAGGCGACGGCCGGCGCGAAGCGCGCCGGAAGCCAGCGGAATATCGAGCAGAAGGAGCGCGCCGGCAAACAACATCAACGCCGCCACCGCTGCGGCTCGCTGCTCGAAAACGCTGAGGTATCGACCGAGATCGAGAATGCCGCGGAAGAGGAGAGCTTCGACGATGACTCCCGCCGCCGCGACGCCGAGGGCCGCTACGAGCAACGCCAGCGTCGCTCGACCTTCACGTCGCACAATTTTGTAGAGCTCATGCCACGGAGTGGTCGATCGTTCCTGCACGGCCGTCACGGTTGCCGCGGACAATGGTCCTTCTGCCGTCGCTTCTCGCCGTCCGCGGATGCGCAACAGAACCGCGCCGCGAATGCGCAGGCACTCCTCTTCACCTTCGGCTGTCTCCGATCGGCGAGCCGACCAGTAACCGGGGGGAATGATCTCGGCCGCATCCTCTGCGGAAACGGCAAGCAAGCGTTCGATCAGCCGCTGCGATTCTGATCCGCGCCGCAGTCCACCATTGCGGCACATCGCCTCGGCGGCGCGGATCGATGCATCGAGCACTGCAAATGTCCGCCACGTCGGATCGGCC
>DASXRT010000251.1:0-21402 GCA_036506455.1 Thermoanaerobaculia bacterium | reverse complement strand
AAGAGCTTCTGGGCCGAAGCCTTCGGGATGCTCGTCGACCGCTTCGGCACGCCGTGGATGATCAACGGCGCCATGACCACCGCATGATGGAGGAAGCAATGTTCACTCTCGCGATCATCGTCACCGTTCTCCTCGCCGCTGTGCTCGTCTCCGCGGCGATGAAGCCCGGCACATTCAAGGTGCAGCGCACGAGGATGATCCACGCCGGCCCGCGGAAGATCGTCCCGCTCATCGAAGACTTCCAGGCCTGGCACTCGTGGTCACCGTACGAGCGTGCCGGCCGCATGGAGATCATCGACTCATCGCTTTCGCATGTGAGGATCAAACTCGATTCCATCAAGCCGTTTGCAACTCACAATGTCGCGGAGTTCACGCTCGAGCCCAAGAGCGGTTCGACGAACGTGACCTGGGCGATGTACGGTACGAGTCCCTACATCGCGAAGGCGGCGACCACGTTTCTCATCGATCGATTGATCGGCCGCGATTTCGAGACGGGTCTCGCTAATCTGAAGGCGATCGCAGAAGGGTAAACGGAGGGAGATTTCATGGAATCGAAGAAGATGATCTGGACTGGGCGCATCATCAGCGCCCTCATCATCCTGTTCATGCTCGTCGACGGCGGCGCGAAAGTCGTGAAGCTCAAGCCTTACGTCGAAGGAACGGTTAAGGTCGGATATCCCGAGAGTCTCGTGGTTCCGCTCGGGATCGTAGAGCTGGTCTGCACGATCATCTATGCGGTCCCGCAGACTGCGGTTCTCGGCGCCATCCTGATGACCGGTTACTTCGGCGGCGCGACCGCCACGCATGTCCGCATAGGCCAGCCGTTTTACATTCCGGTGGTCTTCGGCATTCTGGTTTGGGTCGGGCTTTACCTGCGCGACGCTCGGCTGCGCGCACTGATTCCTCTGAGGAGTTGAGTGAGTGGCAAACGCGCAGGAGAACATGCAGCGGTTCGACCGGTCGATCGTGGACGGACCGATCGTTCGAGCCGTGTGGCGTCTGGCCTGGCCGACGATGTTGCAGAACATCATCGCCGGTCTGCAGGGAATCATTGACCACGTGATGGTGGGTCACTTCGTCGGCTACACCGGAAACGCCGCGATCGGTGTGAGCTGGCAGATCATCATCGTCGTCATCGTCTTCATGACTTCTCTATTCATGGGCATGGCCGTGCTCGTGGCGCGTTTCGCCGGCGCGAATGAACCGGAGAAAGTCAATCGCGTCGTCTATCAGGCGTTTCTGACGGCGGTCGCTCTGGCGGCGCTCCTGGCGACGGTCGGCTACTTCGCATCGCCGATGCTGCTCGAGGTCATCAACGCCGCTCCGGAAGTGCAGCGCGAAGCGCTCCCGTTCCTGCGTGCGATGTTCCTCGGCATCTTCGGCATGATGTTGTTCTTCATGCTGAGCGGTGCATTCCGCGCCGCGGGCGACGCGCAGACGCCTTTACGGCTCGGCCTGGCGTTGACGGTGCTCACCGTCGTCTTCAACGTCATCCTCATTCCCAGGCTCGGCACGATTGGTGCGGCGCTCGGGACGATCGCGAGCAGCACCATCGTCGCCGCGTACGGTGTTTGGCGATTGTTCGCGCCCGGGTCGGTCATTCATTTCCACAAGGGCATGGATCTCTCCCCCGATTTCAACATCATTCGCTCGCTCTTCCGATTCGGGCTGCCAACCGGCGTGCAGGGAATCGCGATGAATATCGCCGGCGTGCTGCTGCTGCGGTTCATCGGATCGCTTCAGCACAGCGCAGCGGCACAGGCGGCCTATGCCGTCTGCTACACCGAGCTCTTCTCGCTGATCACATGGACGTCGGTCGGACTCCTCGGCGCCTCCGCCACCATCGCCGGACAGAACCTCGGCGCGGGGAAACCAGACCGCGCCATGCACGGCGTCGCTGTGGCCGCGCGCATCGGCCTCGCCGTCGCAGCGGTCATCGGGGCGATGTTCCTTCTGATTCCCGAGGTTCTGTTGGGTGTGTTCGGGATGACGGAGCCGCTGGTCACATCGATCGGCGCGCAGCTCCTCCGGTATCTGAGCGTGTCGGGCTTCTTCATCACCGTAGCGCTCACCTACACGGGCGGACTGCAAGGCACCGGCGACACGCGCAGCCCGCTGTACATCTCGATCATCTCGCAGATCGTGGTGCCCATAGGATTGTGCACGTTGCTTCAGGCGATGCGCGGCCTTCATCCGAGTGACATCTGGTCGGCGATCGTGCTGGGGCATTTCACACGTGCGGCACTCTCCGTTCTGCGATTCCGGCAGGGGCGGTGGCGCCACATTGCCGTCGACATCGAAGGGGGAGCGACCGCGACCTGACGGAATCACAACGATTTCTCAAACGCCGGTCCCAACGGTGCGAGCCGACATTGCTCTCCGAAAAGGAGAAAACCATGAGACTCGCACTGAACATCTACATTCGTTTGTTCACACTGGCTTTGATTCTGACAGGCAGCGCCGTGCCGCCTGCGGCGGCGGACACGCCGATCCGCAACAACAAGATCATCAATGTTCCACTATTCGTCCGCGACGGTGCCGGCAAGCCGCTCACGGCGCAAAGCGATCCCGCGACGCCGGTTTACGAATCGAGAACGCTCGCTCCCATCCTGGCGCCGGACAGGCATCAGCTCACGCTTGCGGAGTTCAACGCCCCTCGTGGATTTGTCATCGCCCGCTGCGGAAAGAAAGGGACGGAGACGGTCATTCGTCTGACCGGCCTCGTTCCCAACGGCGTCTATACGATGTGGCTTCTCACGTTTCGTTCGCCCGGTTTCGATCCGACGTTCGCGAATCTGATCGGCCTCGGCGCGATCGGATCGCGCGGCGGCACTCAGAATGTCGTCCAGGCCTCGCCCGCGGGAACCGCCGAGCTCACCGTCACGGCAAAGGCGGGCGCGCTGTCGATGTTCGGCAACCTCACTGATTGCTGGGTTGCCGACGAATACGAGGTGCACGTGGTTGGCGCTTACCACATCGACGGGGTGACGCATGGAGCGACGCCGGGCCCTGACGGTTCATTCGTCGAGCAGTTCGGGTTCATCTTCTGACGAGAAAATCGGGCGGCGCTAACGCCGCCCGAATACTTCAATACTTGTGCTTGGCGAGACTTCCGGATAATCTCCGCGCGTCCCATCCCCCATAGCCCGCGTACGAAAGGAGACTGTCTGTGTCTCGACGCACGACTCTACTGCTCGTTGCTCTGCTCACGGCTCCCCTCACCGCCCAGGCTCCGCCCGCCCCACCCCCGGAAACCTGCGTTCCGCCCACCGGTAAGTGCTTCACCGGCGGCACCTCCAGCCAGAACTACGATCGAATCCGCTACTTCGAGTACTTCCTCGCCGCGCAGAAGGACCGTTCCGAATGCAACATGCGCGTCGAGAACGGCAAGATCGTTTTCGCTGCGCCGGTCACGAACGGCGCGATGACGTGCCCCGACGCGTTCTCGTGGAAGCTGTTCGCGGAAGCGATCGGACAGGAGTTCTGGAAGAACTGGGCCTCCGACGATCAAACCTGGCCCGCGGCGCCGTACAGTCCGTGCAACGGCAGTGTGTCCGACTCGTGCTGCGATCTCACGAGCCTCACCCAGAATGCCGCGCATTGTTCGCTGTTCCCCGGTGCGCTCGCTGCCGCAGGATCGCCGGCGTTACGCCTCGGCGTTCCACCGTCGAAGCCGCACATCCCCGGCATGGTGCCCGCGTCGGAACTGCCGATGCTGATGAAGCGGGCCGGCGAAACGGATCCCGATCGTCTGATCCGGCAGTCGATGACAGAGGTCGTGTTTCGCAATCGTCCGATGCTCGCGTTCATCCGCCGCAATCACTTGTACAGCACGAACGGTCTCGCCGACGTCTTCGCGCGCAACAGCGCCAATCTCGGCACGAGCGACTCCAATAGCGGCGCTCCGTATCACCTCGCGAATCAGGAGGGACTCCTGGCGACGATCGACTTCCCGTCCGACGCGGTGATGATCAAGTCCGACTGGGTCATCGCGAAGGTCGCGAAAGACCTTTACGGCATCACGGAGGATCCCGCGTTCCCGTTCATCAAGATGTATATCCGGACAGCGAGCGATCCGAAAGACCCGAACAAGATCGAAGCGGCCGAATGCTGGCTGCTCAGCATGCACGTGTCTTCAAAGGACATCCCGAACTGGGTGTGGACTACGTTCGAGCACGTGAGGAATCGCGGACGCTGCGACTTCATCGGTTGCAACGACTCGTTCGGATTCTCGTCGGCCGATCAGACATGCCCCGGCCAGAAGAACAACTACACCGCTGCGCACACGACGTGCGACAACCTCGCCAATCCGTCCTGGGTCTACGACCTCGGCAAGCCGTATTCGAGCGGGCCGATTTCGCCTTCCCTCGATGCGATCTTCAATGCGCTGAACATCGGCAACGGTTCGCCGCCTGCGCCGGGCGCACAGATACCGTCTCCGCGCGATCCGGCGTGGCGCAGCTATCGGCTCAAAGGCTCGCAGACTGATTTCACCGACACGACCGGACGCCGCACGCTGCTCGCCAACTCGATCACCGAGGCGGGATTCATCCTGACGTCGTCGTGCATGACGTGTCACGCGCGCGCGGGCGTGAATGCGAACGGGAGATCGCCGCTCGGCGTGTTCATCAATGAGGTCAACGAGCAGGGATATCTGCAGAGCGTCAGCGGAATCCCGCAGGCGGACTGGTACAACGGAACGAGGCAGCCGCCGTTGCTGCAGACGCTGCAGGCCGACTTCGTCTGGGGCATTCTCGCCGCAAACTCGGAAGTGAAGCCGGGAATGCTTCGGGCCCCGGCACAACGGAAGTCTCCGCGCGACGCGATTCGCGAGTGATCAATGCTCCCCGTGCGCCGGCATCGACGATGCCGGCGTATCGGGAATGACTTCTACGATCTTCAGGCAGGCCTGTGGACGCTGCCGTGGTCCGGCGGGTTCATCGCCGGCACGCTGTCGTTCCGACGATCGTGCGTCGCATTCAACCAGCGTTCGTGATGGGCGGCGGCCTGCTGCTCGCCCGCGATCGGACTCGCGGTCATCTTCTCGATCATCGGCAGCGCTCCCCCCGAGCGCGCCGGCGCCGCGGCGGCGAGCTCGGTGGTGTCCTCGGCATCGCAGTCATGGGGAGCATCGGAACCGCGACGTGTCGCCGCGCGATGGCTGATGCGCCGAAGCCGCACGCCGAACGCTGGGCGGCGGGCTCGCAGTCGCGGGGGTTTACCTGCACATGCACGCGCGGCATTGACCCATGTCGCGCGTGAGGCGTTCGTTCACGCGATGGAGCTCACGGCGACGATCGAAACGGTCATCGTCGTCGTCATGGCCATCGTCATGCTGCGTCGAGGGTAGGGAAGCAAAGCCGCCCGACACTCCTTTCACTGTTTCATGCTACGACTGGAGCACGCAATCGCCTGGTTCAAGAATGAGTTCGGCGACAGTATCAATGCTGCCGTTGAAGACACGCCCTTTGACATCGATCTGCTCGCGGCGATCGCCGTCCAGGAAACCTACGAAGTCTGGGGCGACCTGTACGACCGCATCGGAGTGACGGATCTGCTGGAGCTCTGCGTCGGTGACACGATCGATGCACCGCGCCGCAAAGCATTCCCGCGCACGAAGGCGCAGCTCCTCGGCGCACCGAACGGCGACCGCATGTTCGACATTGCGCGGGCATCGCTCGAGGCGATCGGTGAGTACTTCGCCGTGTACCACAAGATTGCGGTCGCGAATCCGAACAAGTTCTGTCACGCATTCGGAATCTTTCAATACGATCTGCAGCACTTCCCTGAGAATGCCCAATACTTTCTCGAGCGCCGCTGGGCGGACTTCGACGCATGCCTGGCGCTCTGCATCGGAGAGCTGGCGAGCGCGCTGAAAAGCGCGTTCGGCCGTCGGAAGAAAAAGAAAAAGTTGTCGGACGAGGAAAAGGTTTTCGTGGCCATTGCCTACAACAGCGGGCGCGTCAACTTCGACAAGGGTTTCAAACAAGGGTACTTCGATGGCCACAAGTACTATGGCGAGTACATCCGCGACTTCATGGATCTCGCCAGGCACGTGCCGGCCTGACTGGGAGGAGAATGGTCTCAGCCAGAATGACCGACTTCCAGCCCGCCTACCTGAAACTCGACGCACGTGAGCGGACCTGCCGCGTCGAGGCCGCGCTAGCGGAGCTTGCGGATTGCCGAGTCTGCCCGCGCAACTGCGGCGTGAACCGGCTGGCGAATGAGATGCGCACGTGCCACACCGGCCGCTACGCGATCGTCTCCAGCGCCTTCGCTCATTTCGGCGAGGAAGACTGTCTGCGCGGCTGGCGCGGTTCGGGAACGATCTTCTTCGGCCTCTGCAATCTTCGATGCGTCTTCTGTCAGAACTGGGACATCTCGCAGCAGAAGAACGGTCGCGAGATGACTGCCGAAGAGATTGCGCTCGTCATGCTTCGTCTGCAGGAGCAGGGTTGCCACAACATCAACTTCGTCACGCCGGAGCACGTCGCGCCGCAAGTCGTCGAGGCCATTGCCGCGGCGATCCCGAAAGGTCTGCGCCTGCCGATCGTCTACAACACCAGCGCCTACGATTCATTGAAGTCTTTGCAGCTTCTCGATGGAATCGTCGACATCTACATGCCCGATTTCAAATTCTGGACTCCGGCGACTTCATTGCGGCTGGCGCTGGCGAAGGATTATGCCGAACGCGCGCGGGAAGCCATCACGGAAATGCATCGACAGGTGGGGCCGCTGCAGTTGGGGCCTGATGGGCTGGCGCGTCGCGGCGTGCTTCTGCGCCACCTCGTCATGCCCGGCCAGCTCGATGAAGCCAGACAGATTTTCGAATGGATCGCCCGCGAGCTCTCGCCCGACACCTATGTGAACATCATGAGCCAGTATCGGCCCGAACATCAGGTCGGCCAGATCGGCCGCGACGGCAAGCCGAAGTTCATGGAGATCGATCGCCATCCGCAGGTCGAGGAATACGAAGCCGCGTTTGCCGCCGCGCGCGCCGCGGGACTGTGGCGGTTCGACGAGCGGGCGAGGTCGAAGACACTCGCCCGCGGATAAGAGGATCAGCGTCCGATCACTGGCATTTGCACCCGCAGTTGAAGCTCGCGCTGATGGTGCATTCCCATCCCTTGCCGTTTGCGCAGCCGGCTTTGTTGATCTGCTTGTACGAGACATGCAAATTCGAAATGTCGCGCGCGACGGGTTTGCATTCCTTCTTGCCGCTGCACGCCCCTTCGCCCTGGCACTTTGGATCGTTGTCACCCTGACAATGATCCTTCGCGAGATTCGCCTGGGCGACTCTTCGCGCTTCGGGTTTCGTGCAGCCTTCTCCTTTCGACTCCCGGTTCTGCACGGAAACGTGTTTTGTGGGCGCGCACGCCGGCCTCTTTTTCGCAATGGCCGGCTGCGCTCCGATGCTGATGAAGATCAGGACGATGAGGATCATTCGGGCTTGTTTGAGCATAAATCTCCTCCTCCTTTATCTGGCTCGGTCGTCGCCTGAAGGAGTGCCGCCGCCCCAACTTCCCCTACCCGCCTTCTGAGAACTCGGCACTCAGCACATAATTTCCGGCTCTCTTCCGAAGCGGAGCGCCGATCGCGACTTGGCGCCGCGAGGCGCTCGAGACGATGCGCATGGCGGTCGCGGATCATTTGATTTCCGAGCCGGCGCAGCTCAGCGCTTATCGCGCGGTCATGTTCGCTCCCGACGGCGCGGTTGCGGCCGTCGCGACGGCGAGCTCCAGGACATCCTGCGGGATCTCGTCCGATGAGAATTCGCGAACCGATCGACGCGTCCGCATCTCGTCGGAAAACGAGTGAGCGCGAGCGATCATGTCCTCTGCGCTGACCCGTTCGCGACGATACGCAATCGTCGGAGACTCGTCAGGCATCCTCTATTTCAGCTCATAGCCGCCGGCGCCGACGATGTACCACTTCCCATCAGGCGCCTTCACGCGCGTGGCATAACTGCTCTTCTTCACAGGCGTGGTTTGTCCCGGTCGCGGCCAGACGTACTCCACCCAACCGCCGCCCTTTTTCTTCGAAGCGGCGATGAACATCATCCCGATCTTCGTGCCGTTGGCGTCGACGATGTCGGTGGTGTCCCTTCCGACCATCGAAGCGTTCGGATGACAGACCGCCTTTTCGTCGGGACCGGTCACGAAGATGTAATAGTCGCCGCCCATCCAGTCCGCGCTCTTGAATGTGTCGCACGATGGGCCACTTTTCGCGACGACCTTCGCTGCGCTCTTGACATAAGCCTTGATCGCAGCGCGAGTGTTCGCAGTCGGAAGGTACGACTTGGCGATCGCCGCGGGCGTGCCGATGAGAAGAAGGGCGACGACGAGAACCCACGAAGTGTGTCTCCTGTGCATAGCTCCTCCTTTGGGGAACGGGGTTATAGCACATGACGGACGGCGCGCTTCTTCGGAGTGGAAGTGGATTTCTCATCGTCCCACTTGTGAGCCCATTCACCGATCGCCTGAAACGCGGACGCGAGCGCACGTCCCTTTTTCGTGAGCGAGTATTCGATCCGGACAGGAGTCTCGGGCAGAACCGTCCGTTCCAGGACGCCTTCCTGCTCGAGCTCCTGCAGCCGATCGCTGAGCATGCGGTCGGTGATGTCGGGAATCGCCGCGCGGAGATCGGCGAAACGGCAACGCGACCGCAGCAGGACGGAGATGATCGCGCCGTTCCACCGGCGACCGATCAGCTCGATTGCCCGATGGAACTTCTCGCACACCTCGGTATTCATCCGGTCCGCTTTCTTCATACCCATGAGAATAACCGAGGCGGCTTGGGAATTTCATAGGTGCTTCTGCTTGTATAGGTGCTATGCTTTATATAGCGAAAGGAGTCGCATCCATGGATCAGGGAATTCTTATCGCACGGCTCGTCGTCGGATCGATCATGGCAGCGCACGGGGCGCAGAAAGCGTTCGGATGGTTCGGAGGTCATGGACTGGTCGGAACAGGGATGTTCTTCGAGAAGCTGGGCTTCCGGCCGGGAAAGGTCTTCGCCGCCGGTGCGTCCTACGCAGAGATCACCAGTGGGCTGCTCGTAGCGGCCGGGTTCCTCGGCCCGATCGGTCCTGCGCTGATGCTGTCCGTTATGATCGTCGCGGCGATCAGCGTTCATTGGAAGAATGGCTTGTTTTCGACGAACAACGGCATCGAGGTTCCCTTGCTGTACACCGTCTTCGCGGCGACGATCGCGCTCACCGGTCCCGGCCGCATCTCGCTCGACGAACTTTTCGGCCTGAGCTGGCTGTCATCGCCGGCGATCGTCTGGAGCGCGCTCGTGGCGGGGATGATCGTGGCGATCGCAAATCTCGCGCTGCGTCGCCCGGAGGTCGCAGCGTCCGCCGCGTAAGCTCAGCGTCGTTCGGATGGCTTCCACTTCGCCGCCGAGGCCGGCGGCGACAGGAATCGGCGGCACGTGAAAGGAACAAGCATGATTCAACGTCAACTCGGTAGACAAGGCCTTCGCGTATCTGCGCTCGGCCTCGGCTGCATGGGCATGAGCGACTTCTACGACCCAGCCAGCCAGAACGACACGAAGTCGATCCGCGTCATTCAACACTTCCTCGATGCCGGCGGCAATTTCCTCGACACCGCGGACATGTATGGCAGCGGCCGAAACGAGGAGTTGCTCGCGAAGGCGATCGCCGGCCGGCGCAACGACGTGGTGCTCGCGACAAAATTCGGCAACGTCCGCGGGAGCGCCGGCGAGTTCCTCGGCGTTCGCGGCGACCGGAAGTACGTCTTCGACGCGGTCGACGCGAGCTTGAAGCGATTGAAAGTCGACGTCATCGATCTCTATTACCAGCACCGCGTCGATCCGAAGGTTCCGATCGAGGAAAGCGCCGGCGCGATGGCGGAGCTGGTCAAGCCCGGCAAGGTTCGTTACCTCGGTCTCTCCGAGGCGGCGCCGGCGACGATTCGTCGCGCGCATGCGGTGCATCCGATCTCCGCACTGCAGACCGAGTACTCGCTGTGGAGCCGCGACCCGGAGGAGGAGATTCTTCCGACGCTGCGCGACCTCGGCATCGGCTTCGTCCCTTACAGTCCGCTCGGCCGCGGTTTTCTGACGGGACAATTCAAGACGATCGACGACCTCGCGCCCGATGATTGGCGCCGCAACAATCCGCGCTTCCAGGGCGAGAACTTCGCAAAGAATCTCGGTCTCGTGAACGAGATCAGGGAAATCGCCAAAGCGAAGGGCTGCACGCCCAGCCAGCTCGCGCTGGCGTGGGTACTCGCACGGGGCGATGACATCGTCCCCATCCCCGGCACGAAGCGCATCAAGTATCTCGACGAAAACCTCGGCTCGCTGAACGTGCGATTGACTGCCGAGGATCTGCGACGGATCAATGATGTGCTGCCGCCCGGGTCCGCCGCGGGCGAGCGCTATCCGGCGGGGGCGATGCGGGCCGTGAATCTCTGACGGGGGATCTCGGCTCGTGTCGATTTCGCTTCCTCTCGTTCGTCGAATGAGAGGAAGGACAAACGACAATGAGCACAGGTTGGGTCGTCTGCCGCAAATGGCAACAGATTGACGTTCCAAATATCGATGTGCTGCCGCGCTGGGCCGAGCGCGGTCGCATTCGACCCGACGACTACCTGGTCAATTCCGCGCTCGAGACCTGCCTCCAGGCAAAGGAAATCCCCGATCTCCAAGCGATTTTTCGGAAAGCGCGAATGCGACGTCTGGAGATGGTGATCTCGCGGTGCGTGGGCATCGTGGTGCGCGCGTGGGCGAAGGCGAGCTAGCGCTTGTCTTCTGCTGTTTTCGATTCGTACCGGCGCCGCGCCTTCTCCAGCGCGGCGTAATGCTCCCCTCCCCAATCGCAGAGCGACTTGAAGAATGGATGGAGCGTCCGCCCGAGAGGGGTCACCGAGTATTCGACTCGCGGCGGGATCTCTTTGAAATGCTCGCGCTTGACGATGCCGTACCGCTCCAGGTCGCGGAGCTGCTGGGTGAGCATTCGCTGCGTGACTTTCGGAATTCGCCGCCTGAGTTCCACGAACCGCAACGGACCTTCCATCACCAGAGCGTAGATGATCGCCGGCTTCCACTTGCCGGCGACGATGCCCATGATCATCTCCACGCGCGCCACGGGATTCAGCGTATCCATAGAGGCTAATTGTATACTCGGTTCTGAAAATGTGCCTGGTTGACTTTGAATACCACCGAGGTCATCATCTCGCCCTTCGAGGTGGATTCATGACCAGAGAGTTGGTCCGGAATCAATGGGGCGCCATCATGGAGGATGAAGGCATCGGCCTGCTGGAGCTGCGATGGTTTCCGTCCACCGCCGACATGACCGACGGCGGGTTCATGGCGACGCTCTGTCTCTTCGCGTGGGAAGCGGAGAAAGTCAGACCGCGCGGCCTCCTGATCGACGCGACGCAGTTCCGCCACCGCTTCGGGAGCGGGGTCATGGAGTGGCGCGACGCGCACATCATCCCGCGTTACGGTGCGGCTGGCGTACGCAAGTTTGCCTTTCACATGCCCGGCGGATTTCCGAAGGCCGGTGCCGAAGAGATCGAGGGACCGGCGATCTTCCCGACGAAATGGTTTATCGACCGGCAGTCCGCTCTCGATTGGCTCCGGGCGGATTGAAGGAGCGATGGCGATGGATACCACGCCCGCTCTGCTGCTCGCAAACACGCTGAGCTTCGCGGTCTGCGTGATCCTCTCGTTCTTCTATATCGTTCCGTGGCTACGGAAGCAGGAGTTGGCGATCGCTCTCACGCCTCTGTTATGGGTGCATGCGTTCCGTCACGTGGCGCTACAGGTCTTCTCGGCTCAGAGAGCGGGGCTGGCCATTCCGGACCGCTTTCGGAATGAGATCGCGTTCGGCGATGTCGCCGGAATGATCCTCGCGCTGTTGGCGATCATCGCCTTGCGCAGGCGCGCGCGACTCGCGATTCCGCTCACCTGGCTCTTCGTCATCATCACGGCCGCCGACCTGCTGAACGCGATGATCGGCGGCATGCGCGAAGGAATGCTCGCGACGGCCTACGGCGTGACGTGGCTCATCCTGGCGTTCTACGTTCCGGCGCTCTGGACGACCCTCGCGCTGATCGTGTGGCTACTTGTCTCGAGACGCGATCAGGCGTAGCGCGGTCAGGAGGAAAATCGTCCTGTGGTCGATCAATGGCGCACGCTACGGCCCCGAGGGCGACAAGCATTTGCATACTCGGGGATGAAACGTCGGATTCCATCAGCCAGAGCGTCCTGGCAGAAATACCTGCGAACGCCGCCGCCGGTCAACCGATTCGCTGCGCCGAGGAATGCCATCTCCTGATCGAAGACGAGGAAAACGGGAGACTGCACAGTTCCATCGAGCGAGATCGACGACACGTACCCGAAGTCATATGTATTGACGCCATCGTTCACGGATGGACGCGCTCCGGCGGCGTCCAACGCCTCGAGATTTGCGCGAAGCACATCGTCAAAAACGAATCCGGCAACGAGCATCGACGCGTGCGGCGCGATGAAATTCAAAGGGCACCCGTAGCCGCAATACGTGCAACCCTGCGGCGGAACGGTCGCGGAGAATCCCCAGGCGACTGCGCCCGCATTTTTCGCGTAGCAGATCTGATCTTCGATGAACGCGATGAGTGAAGATCCGAGCGGAGTACGGCTCGTGTCGAGGACGAGTGCCGGGAGAGCTTGCATGAACAGCCCTCCCCCCAACCACCCCGGCCCGAAATGCGGCTTCGACGCACACCGCGCCGCTTCCACCGGCCGCATGAGATGGTCCCACGACGACGCCGGCATCTTTCCGCTGCCGATCGCCGTGGCTTGACCGCCATGAGAATCCGCCGCGTAAAAATCGTAATGGCCGGTCGGCGGCTGATCGGCGAAGCGACAACCATGAGGTAGACCGACCGCGGGATCGAACGCCCATTCCCAGTCCATCGCCTCGAGCAGCGCCGATGCCCGCGAAGCCACCTGCGGGACCGCGTTGCGAACGACGACCAATCCAACGGCGAGATTGCCCGTGTCGACGAAAGCGATACACGACTGCGCGGCGTCGGGGCGGAGCGACACGATGTGATTGTGCGTTTGTGGAAAACCATGCGTCTTCGAGAGCGCTTCAATGGATGCGAGCGCCTGTCCTAGACGCGCGAGCATCTCCGTCTCGGAGATGAGGCCGAGATCTTTCGCGGCGACGACCGAGGGCAGATAGAGCCCGATGTTGCTGGTGCTCGTCTCCTCGTCATGCGCGATGTGGATCCGCGACCCATCAGCGCGCACGAACACGATGTCGTCGAGGTAGATTGTCCCTCCGCGATGAAGAGCATCGTTGAAGCCGATGACGACGCGGCAAAGAGAGTCGATCCGAACGTTCGACGACATGTAATCCCGAAGCGGGATACGGAATCGTTGCCAGTCCGTCGACAATGTGATTGCGCCGCTGACCGGACGTCCTGGAAACGATCCGCTGCAATCACTCCAGAGCACGATCTCGAACCGCTCATTGCCGAGCGCACCTTTACCCGACAACTCGATGAACTCGGCGGCGCTCACGTCGAACTGGCCGCCCGGCGTGAGCTCGTAGGAACCGTACGTTCCCATCGAAGGCATGGCGTAGTCGAATCGCGCGCCGTACGATCCGCGATGGCGGCACTCGGGCAAGGCGCACGGCGTGACGACGAGTGACGCGCCCGTGGCGGTTGACACGTTTGGACACCAGCGAAGCGGCGCGAGCTGCGGATAGAGATCGAGATAGACGCGGTTCAGCGTGTCGCGCGGTAGTCCGGTCGCGGGCTCGACCATCGCCAGGATGCTCGCCCATGTAGCGCTCGCCGCGTCATACAGATACTTCGGTTGTTGCGACGCATCAGCGCTGCCGATGAAGACCAGAAGAACCGCGATCCAGGCAGAGCGGAACAACGGATGAGCATTAGGACACAATTCCGTGCGTACGGCAATATGTGAAGGGGTCAGATCTCTGACCCCTTTTTGACTCACATCGTGAACTTCAGCCCGAGCTGCATGATGCGTGGCGCCTCGAATTCCGTCACCGCCCCGAACCGGGAGTTCGTCATGCTCGTCTCGATGGTCCTGTAGTTCTTCTTGTTGAACACGTTGAAGACTTCGAGGCGGAGCTGCACTTTGCTGCTGTTCGCCACGCGCACGTCCTTGAACACGGAGAGATCCGTGTTGAAGTAGCTCGGACCGATCACGGAGTTTCGCGGAAGAGTGCCGAGTTGTCCGGGGCCCGGACGCGCAAACGCATCGATGTTCAGCCAGCGGTCCTGCGTCCTGCCGCCGGCAGGAGCGCTGTTCGGGTCCTGCCCCGGGACGAGATTCGCGCGAAGCGTGATCTGGTCGCCGAAGATCGACGTGTTCGTTCCGGCTGTGATGTTGAGACGGCGCCCGCTGCTGTACCGCGTGACGCCCGAGACCTGCCATCCGCCGAACAGTTTGCCGGCGAGACCTTCCTGCGACCGGAAGAGCGGCAAACGATAGATGTAATTCACCGCCAGCACGTGGCGGCGATCGAAGTCCTGGTACCCATATTCCGCGCCGGGATCGCGCGGATCCTGCGCGAGGCTGCCGGAGGACGACGAGTCCTCACTATCCGCATCGCCGCGCGATCGGGAGAGCGTGTAGGCGATGCCGAACGAGAGATTCGCCGCTGCTCGCCGATTGATGCTGATCTGCATCGAATCGTAATCGGATCGCGCCGTCGTCTCATTGATGAAGATGCGCCCATAGCCGCGATACGGCCGGTTGGCGTTGAGCGGTGTCGGAGCCAGACCCGTCGCAGGATTCGGCGTCACGTAATTCAGCTCGCGAACGCGCAGAAGATGGCGAGCTTGATTCCCGACGTAGTCCACTTCCGCGACGATGTTCCACGGCAGCTCGCGCTGAACGCCGAGGCTGTACGCGTAAATCGTCGGCATCTGGAAATCGGTTGCGAGCGCGTCAAAGCCTCCTGGTGGCGCGGTGCTCGCCGCACCACCTCCCGGGTTATCGACGGATCCGTTCGTGATCTCCACGGTTCGAACGAATGGTGGGGACGCCGCCTGATCGCGAGAGCTGTTGAAGACAGGGCGGTCGTAGAAAATGCCGAACCCGCCCCGAACCATCGTGCGTGCCGTGTTGAACGGATCCCAGTTGAAGCCGAAACGCGGTCCGAAGTTGTTCCAGTCGGTTTCGTACAGACTGCGCGGCGCTCCGTCCACGCCGGCTGTCACGATTCCGGTGACGGGCAACCCGTTCACGATCCTGCCGGTCCCTGGCACGAGATTCCCACGAGAATCGATTTGCGGCGCATCGGCCGCGTTGTAACGTTTCGGATCGAACGTGGCAATTCGATCGTGTCGGTCGAAAGCGCCCGGCATATATTGATAGCGCAAGCCGATGCTCAGGCTGAGATTCGGCCGAATCTGCCACTGATCCTGACCATATACCTCGATCTCGTTGTACCGCAGATCGGCATACGGCGACGCATCCGCCTCGGTATAACGGTCGAACAGTCCGAGGAGCGCGTCCGCGAGCGCGACGCGGCTGCCCCCGGTGCGGGTGTCGGAGAACGTGAATGCTCCAGCATCGGGAGTGCGAATCTCTTCACCTTTTCGGAACTGACCGAAGTACGTACCGGCTTTCAGATTGTGATTGCCGCGAAGCCACGTCACGTTGTTCTTGAGCGTGTAGTAGTTGCCGATGATGCGCGTCGGATAGTCGTTTCCGAGCAGACCTGTTCCGAGCGTGTAGCCGGTCAACGATCGGATGTTCGGTGCGCGGTCGAGTCGATTACTCGGGAACAGCTCTGGAATGTTGAGACCAGTGCGCCGATAAAAATCGCCGGTTTGCAGGAGAATCTGGTCGTTC
The DNA here is from genome assembly GCA_036506455.1 of Thermoanaerobaculia bacterium. Taxonomy (GTDB): domain Bacteria; phylum Acidobacteriota; class Thermoanaerobaculia; order Gp7-AA8; family Gp7-AA8; genus DASVHS01. The sequence goes on along the minus strand of DASXRT010000251.1, from coordinate 5,550 downwards.
TTCACGGCGCTGAGGGTCATGTCGTGAAGGACGCTCGCTCCGAAAACCTGGTTGAAGTTCGACACGAAGCTGTCGCTCAGACGCGCGTGACTCGTCGGGACTTGCGCGAACCCTGACGTGCCGCCGAATGAGCCGTACGGCTCGACCTGGTCAACAGTGTCGCGGATGTAGCGGGCCGACAGCGTCGAGGACCGAGGCAGTGCTACATCGAAGCGCAGGATGTCCTCACGGATATCGCGATCCTGCGTCGGCGAGATCGTTGCGATCGCGCGCTCACCCGCATCGGGCAGGGGGAATCCCGCGATCAACGCCACGCCATTGCGCGACAGTCGCTCGGCCGGAATGATCCCGCCCGTGAAGGCCTTGCCCGTGGTCGGATCAATCGGCTGTTTCGGCGACTGCGAGAAATCACCGCGGCGCTCGAGGAGGCTCGGCACCGCGACGACGCGCGTCAATCCCACCTGGCTCTCGAGCTTCTTGTATTCCTGTCCCGCGAAGAAGAAGAGCTTCGAGCTCTGGGTGTCGGCCATCCGCAAGGCGATAGGACCGCCGGCATTCCAGCCGAAGTTCCGGAAGCTCAGGACATCTTTCTCTCCCGTCCGAAAGTTCACCTCATCGAAGCGGTCGTCGCGCAGAAATCCGTAGAGTACTCCGCGAAATTCTTTCGTGCCGCGCTTCGTCACGACGTTGATCTGCGCGCCGCCCGCTTTCCCGAACTCTGCTGAATACGCATTCGAAATGATCTTGAACTCTTCGACGGCGTCGATGCTGACGTTGTTGACCTGCGTGGCGTTGGAACCGGCATCGAGGTTCTCGGCACCATCGAGCGTGAGGCTCGCGAGATTCTTGCGCAGTCCGTTGATCTGCTGACCGTCGGCCCGGAAGCTCGTGCCCGCCTCGTAGCTGCCTTCATTGCGTGACACTCCGGGTACGAGCGTGACGAGCTGCATGTACGTGCGACCGTCGATGGCCAGCTCCTTCGTCTGCTCGCCGCTGATCAGATGGGCGACGTCGGGAGTCGACGCGAGCGCCGGCTCCTCCCCCTTCACTTCGACAGTCTCGCTGAACGAGCCGAGCGCCATCGTGATGTTGAGGCGCATGCGCGCGTTCAACTCGACATCCACGGCTCGACGGACGAAACGCTGGAAGCCCTGCAGCTCGGCCGTGATGTCCGCGCGGCCGTTCGGAAGACCAGGCAGGACGTAAAAGCCCTCGCCATTCGTCTGCGTACTCCGTTCGACGCCGATGTCCGCGAAGTTCACGCGTACGTCCACGCCGGGGAGCGCGCTCCCCGTTGTGTCACGCACGTAGCCGGAGATCTCCCCGACCGTGTTCTGCGCAAACGCTCCCGACGTGATCATCAGGGCGAAAAACAGCGTCCAACCCCAACTGCGAGCGGTCCGACCGGACATGCGAACCTCCTATTTGACTTTTCAACGGACAATATGGCCTCACACTGCCCGGTGTCAAGCAGAACTTACTGATTGAAATGTGTCGCAAACGTCATATATTGTCTTGCTACTAGCAAAATCGCATGAGAAGAATCGATCCCAACAACTTCCGCGTCGCCACTCGCGACACGCCTCGCCAGATCAACCGCCAGATCGCTCTGAACCTGATCCGGGCGCGCCAGCCGATCTCCCGCGCCGACCTCGCCCGCTCCATGAACGTGCGCCGCGGAGCCGTCAGCCTCATCGTCAATGAGCTGATCGAGGAAGGCATCATTTTCGAGGGCGCCACCGGCGAGACTTCGCGCGGCCGGAAACCGAAGTTCCTCTTCGTCGACACGCGATTGCGATGTGCCGTCGCCGTCGACATCCGCCCGACGCGCACCTACGTCATGGTCACCGATCTGGTCGGACGACCGCTCGTCGGGGTCACGAGTTTTCCCACCGAGCGCGATCCAAAGGTCTTCGTCTCCGAATTGGCGGCGAAGATTCGCCGTCTGCTCGCGGATCACGAGGAGATCGGCGAATGCGCCGGCATCGGCATCGTCGTGCCGGGAATGGTCGATCGCACAGGAAGCCGCATCCTGTTCGCACCACGTTTGGGCTGGCATGACCTGCCCCTGCTCGAACCGTTGCAAGCTGCGACCGGACTTCCCGTGTCGATCGAAAACTCAGGCCGCGCATGTGCGCTGGCCAAGATGTGGGCGACGCGGGGAGGGGACGACACGACCGCCGACTTCGTTTTCGTGAGCGTCTCCGACGGACTCGGTGTCGGAGTCGTCGTCAAGGGTGAGCTTCTACGCGGACAGCACAACGTGGCGGGCGAATTCGGCCACATCGCTCTCAGCATCGAAGGACCACGCTGCGCTTGCGGCGCCAATGGATGCTGGGAGGCTTACGTTTCCAATCTCGCGACGCTGTCGCGGTACTTCGGCCGCAATCTCGCCGACGAACCGCTTCCTCTGGAATCGGCGATGATCACGATCGACGATCTGATCGCGCTCGCACACTCCGGCGACGCCAAAGCGCGCGCGGCCCTGCAATCCACTGCGCGCTATCTCGGCTTGGGTCTCGGCTCCGTCGTGAATGCGGTCGATCCCGCACGCATCTACATCGGCGGTGAGATCACGGCGGCATGGGACCTGATCGAAGTCACAGTGCGCAGCAGTCTCAAAGAGCGCACGCTGCGGCCCGTCGGACGCCGTGTGGAGATCGTCGTCGTGCCCGCGAGCGACTACCCACGCTTGAAAGGCGCGGCCGCGCTCGTATCCGCGCCCTCTTTCGCTGCACCCGTCGTCGCATAGAAGGAGAACATCGCTGAATGACAGCACTCGTCACAGGTGCGGGAGGCGGAATCGGCCGCGCCACCGCTCTTTGTCTCGGCGAGATGGGGATGGACATCGCCGTTCATTACTTTCGAAATGCGGACGGCGCGAAGAGCATCGTGGCCGAGCTCGAGAAGATGGGACGAAAGGCTGAGGCGTTTCAGGCCGATCTCTCGCGCGCTGACGAAGCGCGCAACATCGTGTGCGCTGTCGAGAAGCGTCTCGGCAGCGTCGATGTCCTCATCAACAATGCCGGCGATCTGGTCGAGCGGCGCCCGCTGCTCGAGATGACCGAGGAGTTGTGGCGGCGCATCCTCGACCTCAACCTGACCAGCGCGTTCTTTTGCACGCAGGCCGCAGCGCAGGGAATGGTCGCGCGCGGACGCGGCGTCATCGTCAACGTCTCATCGCTGGCCGCACACAACGGCGGCGGTCCCGGCGCCTTCGCGTATGCGACCGCGAAGGGAGCGTTGATCTCGTTCACCAAGGCGATTGCCAAGGAGCTCGCTCCAAAAGGAATCCGGGTGAATGCCGTAGCACCGGCGCTCATCGGCGAGACGAACTTTCACGATCGTTACACGCCGCGCGACGCCTTCGAGAACACCATCCGATCGATTCCTCTCGGTCGCGCCGGCACTCCCGAAGATGTTGCGCGAGTCATCAAGTTCCTCGTCAGTGACGACAGCGCGTATCTCGTCGGCGAGACCATCGATATCACCGGCGGTCTGCACGTGCGATGAAGTGGATCATCATCGGTCTGGTCTTTCTGGCGACGCTGATCAACTACATCGACCGGCTCACGATCTCCGTTCTGGCGCCGGTCATCACGAAAGATCTCGGCCTGAACAATCTCGAATTCGGGTCCATCGCCACATGGTTCCTGCTCGCGTACACCGTCAGTCAGGCGCTCTCGGGACGTCTGTATGATCGCATCGGAACGCGACTGGGTTTCACCGTGTCGATCGCCGTGTGGTCGCTCGCGGCGATGGCCACCGCAACCGCCCGCTCGCTCTTCAGCCTCAGTTTCTTTCGCTTCCTCCTCGGCGCCGGCGAAGCGGGCAACTGGCCCGGCGCGGCAAAAGCTGTCGCGGAATGGTTCCCGGTGCGCGAACGCGCATTCGGCATGGCGATCTTCAACAGCGGCGCGGCGCTTGGTGCCGTCATCGCGCCACCGCTGATCGTCTTTCTGCAGCTTCGCTACGGATGGCAATCCACGTTTCTCGTGACCGGCACCCTCGGTCTGTTGTGGTTGCCGCTCTGGCTTTCGGTCTACCGAAGCCCGGAGAAGCAGGAACAGCACGTCATCCTGAGCGCCGAAGAGCGCGAAGGACCTCAGCAGGGACTAACGAGATCCTTCGCCGTCTCCGCGGATCAGGATGACGTGAAATGGCGCGACCTCCTTCAGCACCGGCAAACCTGGGCCATCGTCCTCGCGCGTTTCATCGTCGATCCGACGTGGTGGCTCTACATCACATGGCTTCCGAAGTATCTCAATGACGCGCGCGGGTTCAGCCTGACGAAAATCGGACTCTTCGCCTGGATTCCTTACCTCGCCGCCGACATCGGATCGCTCCTCGGCGGCTGGCTCTCCGGGTATCTGATCGCGCGCGGCTGGAGTGTCGATCGCGCGCGCAAGTCCGTGATTCTCGGCGCCGCTCTGCTGATGCCCGCAGGCATTTTCGCGGTGCGCGCCGACGATGCGATGAACGCGCTCGCGCTGATGTGCGTCGTGCTCTTCGCGTTTCAAGTGTGGATCAACAACGTGCAGACGCTTCCCAGCGACTTCTTCCCGCAAGGCGCGGTCGCATCCGTGGCCGGGTTGGGCGGGACGGGGGCAGGGATCGGCAGCATGATCTTCATCTTCGCCACCGGCTGGGTCGTCGATCACTTCTCGTACTCACCGATCTTCACTGCTGCCGGTCTTCTCGGCCCGCTCGGAACGTTAGTGCTGTTCTCGCTCTCAGGACGCATCACCGCGGTACACGTATCGGAGGTTCCAGCATGATCGTGGCGGCTCTTCTTTTCGCGGCATCGCTCGAAGCGCAAATCCCATCTTTCGGTGAGCTGGTCACACGACCGGTGAATTTGAAGCCGGAGCTCGTCGGAGTTCATCCGCGAGTTTTTGTGACTGCCGCGGAGCTCGCGTCTCTACGCGAACGCGCGCGCACCACGCACCGCGAGGAATGGTCGCGGGTGCTCGCAAATCTCGTGGCGATGAAAGGCGATCCGGCTCCGCCTCCGGGTTCGCAGGAGCGGCGCGCCCAGAACAATGTCGCATTCGCGATCGCCGAGGTGAGTCTGGCGTATGCGGTGGAGAAGAAGCCGGAGTATCTCGACGCGGCGCGACGATGGATCTTCGCGGCGATCGACTACGAGCCGTGGGGATATACGTATGACAAGCCGAACGTCGATCTCGCGGCCGGCCATCTCCTTTATGGAATCGGATGGGCCTACGATCTTCTCTACGATGATCTGACCGAACAGGAACGCCAGCGGATCCGCAGCTCGCTCGAGCGCCACGCGGATCTCGTCTACGAATACTTCGCTCCCGCCCCGAAGAAGAGATTCAATTTCACGCAGAACCACAATTTCATTCCCACTTCCGGACTCGCCGTTGCGGCTCTGGCGTTGCTCGGCGAATCGAAGAACGCGGAGCGCTGGGCGACAGTCGCGCGGGCGCATCACATCCTCGCCGGCCAACTGCTCAGTCCCGACGGCTGTTATTACGAGGGCTTCGAGTATTGGATTTTTTCCGCGCCGTGGCTCGTGCACTTCAA
>DASXRT010000250.1:0-29688 GCA_036506455.1 Thermoanaerobaculia bacterium | reverse complement strand
TTACTCCCCCGCCTCCGAGATTTACGACCGGTACAGTGCGCGGATCTACAACTTCGCGTTTCGTTTCTTGAAGAACGCCGAAGCGGCCGAGGACGCGACGCAGGAAGTGTTCGTCAAGATGATGAAGCATGCCAATCAGTTTCACGGCGACGCCAAGTTGTCGACCTGGCTGTTCTCGATCGCGGCGAACTGGTGTCGTGATTACCTCCGCAAAGCCGACAACAAGGCCAAGGATTCAGAAGACGTGCTGGTCACGCTTCCGGCGCCGAACGAGCTTTCGCCGGAACGAAGGCTCGAGCAACGTGAGGACGAACATCGGGTGCAGCGCGCTTTGTCGGCGCTGACGCCTGAACAGAGGGAAGCGATTCTTCTGTCGCGCTACCAGGGGCTGTCGTATGCGGAGATCGCGCAGATCGCCGGCTGCTCCGAGGGCGCGGTGAAGACACGTGTCTTCCGGGCGATGGAAACATTGAAAAAAGCGCTCACCGCAGAGGCGAGCGGAGGGAACCAATGGTCGACTGTCATGCGATGAGAGAATCGATGCCGCTGCTGCTGACCGAGTCACTCGATCGCAGCCGGCGCGAGCTGACGCATCAGCACATCGAATCCTGTGCGGCCTGCACGGCCGACTGGAACGCCTACAAGGAGACCTGGAGTCTCCTCGGCGAGCTGCCGGAAGTGAACCCTCCGTCGCGCGTACGCGATCGTTTCCTTGCGGAATTCGCGACACCGATGACGAACGTCGTTCCGCTGCGCCGGAGTTCTTCGGTGAAGTGGCTGGCGCAGGCCGCGGCGGTGGTCATCCTTGCCGGTGGTTCGTACTACGTTGGACATCGCACGCATCGAGTCGAGCTCGCACCGCAAGCGGCGACGCTGCAGAGCGTGCGGCCGTTCTCGATCGCCGAGACGCGCGCGCTTGCCGCCGATGAGGTCAGTCCAACCATCGAGGGTCGTCCCAACATCCAGAACGTGCAGTTCGTCGATTCCGACGCCAGCGACAACAAGATCGGTCTGTCGTTCGATGTGACCTCGCGCTACACCGTCACCGGCAGTCCGACCGACAAGAGCATGGTTCGGCTGCTGTCTTACGTGCTCGAGAATGAGAACAGCAACATGGCGCCGTCGCGCTCGCGCGCGATCGAGTGGGTGAAGCAGACGTATTCCGATCCCCAGAATGCGGAGCCGGAGATCGCCAGCGCGCTCGCGAAAGTGCTGCGCAGCGACTCGCACGAAGGCGTGCGCCTCAGCGCGGCCGAGACGTTGAAGACGCTTCCCGGTGGAAGCGCGCAGACGCGGCTCGCGCTCATCGAGGCGCTGAAGAGCGATCCGAATCCCGCCGTCCGCATCAAAGCGGTCGAGGCGTTGGCGAACATCGTCCGCAGCGGCGGCCAGATGGATCCAGCCACGCTCGATACGTTGCGCGCGAAGGCTGCGCAAGACGACGAGAACATGTATGTCCGCGTGAAGGCGGCAGAGGCACTGAACATCCGTCCGCAATGAACCTTCGCCGCTCCATCGCCGTCGCGACCGTACTGCTGACCGGCGCCCTTCCGGCGCTGGCGCAGGTCGGGTCTACGGAAAGCGTGACCCGTGAGCTGCCGATCCTGATCGGCGGCACATTCGTGCTCGAGAACACGGCCGGCGACATCGATCTCACCGGAACAGACGACACGAAGGTGGTGGTGACGGCGGAGAAGAGCGTGCGCGCGCTCGACAAGGCGGCGCTCGAAGAGGGTCGCGACCAGACGCAGTTGGCCCTCCTCGGCGACGTGCGCATCCGCTGGATCAAGACGATCGTCCCTCCGATTCAGAGCAGGCGCTGGACCAGTGGAATCAGATACACAGTCCGCGTGCCGCGCACTGTCAACGTCAAGATCGTGTCGACGAATAACGCCAATCGCATTCACGTCGCCGATATGCGGGGCAACATCGCCGTGAGCAGCTTCAACGGCGTCATCGTGTTCGATGGCGTGACCGGACCGACCGTCGTGAAGAGCGCGAACGGCAACATCATCTTCAACGCACCCGCGGCTCTGGCGAACGCGGAGCTGTCCAGCGTCAACGGCAGCATCGAGGTGCGCGCGCCGGCCGGCACTCGATTCCAGTGGATCGCCGAGACGATCAAAGGCGATGCGCGCACGAACTTCACGGTCAACGGCTCGTACATCGGCCCTCGATTCCGCGGCAGCGTGAACGGCCTGGGCGGACCGACAATCACGACGTGGACGCTCAACGGAAACATCTTCGTGCTTCAGTATGGATCGCACGTCGTGTCCGCACGATCGCTGCGGCAGATCGTTCCCATGGGTCCCGATGAGATGCAGACCGCCGAAGTACAAACGATCCAGAAGTCGAGTATTCGCGGCGCGTTTCGGTACATGACGACGCTCGGCAATGTCCTGATCGGCGAGATCCACGGCAACGCCGATATCACGACCGGAGCGGGCGAGGTGCAGCTCGGTACGGTGTTCGGTGATTGTCAGGTCATGTCGAAAGGCGGACCTCTGAACCTGGGCGACATCGTGCGCAATCTCACCGCACACACCGAGGCGGGCGACGTCGTCGTGCAGTCCGCGCGCGAGGGCGGCACGATCACCACGGGCGGCGGCATCATCCGCCTGCTCTACACCGGCGGACCGACCCGCCTGCAATCGGGCGGTGGCGACATCGTCGTGCGCCAGGCCTCGGCTCCGATCAATGCCGAGACACAGTCGGGCGACATCACGATCACGATCGATCCCGCTTCGAAGAGTGAGAAAGTGACGGCGAAGACTGCGAAGGGAAGCATTCTTCTCAACGTCACGTCATCGTTCGCGGCGGAGATCGACGCGACGGTGATCACCTCCGACCCCGACGTGAACAAGATTTCTTCCGACCTCACGGGGTTATCGTTCCGCCGCGAGCAGATCGGTGGAAAGACCAAGATCCGCGCCACAGGGAAAGTGAACGGCGGCGGAGAGCGCGTCGAGCTGTACGCCGAGGACGGCGGGATCCAGATCAGCGCGCGCGGACTGCCGGCGACGCCGTAGCGCACCTCTGCTACCATCCGCCTCCACATCACGAAGGAGGCATTCGTTGAGACTCTACTGTTATGCCGTACTGATGCTGGCGATGGTTTCCTGCACACAGCAGACGCAAACCACGACCACGACTCGGAGCGAAACGACGGCGACCACTTCGACAACCGACACCACGGCGACCGCGGCGACCGCGGCGACGGCCACGACTGCAGCGCCGGCGCCGGCCAGTGAGGAGAAACCGATGAGCGATTACGAGGGCAAGGTCGCCGAGCTGCACACGACCGCCGGCGACATCACGATCCGCTTCTTTCCGGACGTTGCTCCGAATCATGTGAAGAACTTCATCGACCTGGCCCAGAAGGGTTTCTATAACGGGACGAAGTTCCATCGCGTCATTCCCGGTTTCATGATTCAGGGCGGCGACCCGAACACGATCTCGGGAGATCCGATGACGTGGGGCACGGGCGGCTCGGGGAAGAACATCAAAGCGGAGTTCAACACGGTCTCGCACAAGCGCGGCATCGTGTCGATGGCTCGCTCGAACGATCCGAACAGCGCGTCTTCACAGTTCTTCGTCGTGGTGAAGGATTCGACGTTCCTCGATCGTCAGTACACCGCGTTCGGGCAGGTGACGAAAGGGATGGACGTCGCCGACAAGATCGTCAACGCCCCGCGCGATCCGAACGACCGGCCGAACAATCCGACGGCGATCAAATCGATCACGATCCGAGCGGCGAACGCCGACGAAAAGGGTCCCACGCCGAAATGACCTCGCCGTCACTCCCGGCCGAAGCGGAAGCCTTCGTGAGGGAGTGGCTGGGCGAACGTTGGACGGCCAAGGCCCTTCCCGGCGATGCTTCGGTACGCGCGTATTTCCGCATCGGCGTGCCGAACGGCAAGACCTACATGCTGGCGTACTACCCGGCGGAGGTGAGGTCGCAACTGCGGCGCTTCATGGCCGCGTACGAAGCAGTCTCGCCGCATGGGCGTGTCCCCGATGTGTTGCGCGCGTCGGACGTCGCCGTCCTGCAGAACGACGTCGGCGATCGGACGCTGTTCGATCTCGTCCACGATGACCGGGAGGAAGGGGTGCGACTGTATCGCGCGGCCATCGATCTGCTCGTCGATTTTCAGCGCTCGCCGGGGCGGGAGATCAATCCGCCGTTCACCGCCGGCTTCTTCCTCTCCGAGATGGAGATGACGCGCGAGTACTACATCGAGAAGTTGATGGGCGTCGATTACTCGGCACGGCTGGAGCCGTTTTTTCGAAAGTTATCCGAGAATCTCACGGAACATCCATATTTGCTATGTCATCGTGATTATCATGGACAGAATATACACGTTAAAAGTGGGCTACTTTATCTAATCGACTATCAGGATTTGCGTCTCGGACCGGATACATACGACCTCGCTTCGCTGCTGCGCGACCGTGGTGTAGCACGGCAACTCGGTGAAACGACCGAGATCGAGCTTCTCGATGACTACGCGCTGCGCACTCGTGCGCCCGAAGGCGTCCGCCGCCGTTACTTCGAAACTCTGCTGCAGCGATCGATCAAGATCCTCGGGACGTACGCGAAGCAGCCGATCGTCCGCGGCCGGCTCCATTACCTCGAATTCATCCCGCCCACGCTGGAGAGCATCGGCCGCTGTCTCGACGAACTGCCGGAATTCGGAGCGCTCTCCGATCTGCTGCCGATGGACTTTTCCATCGAGCGGGCCCGAGCGCGCGCCGGATCATTGAAGGAGTCGTAGTTCATGGCCAAACACAAGATCACTCTTCTGCCCGGCGATGGCATCGGCCCCGAGGTGACCGCCGCGGTCGTGGCGATCATCGAGTGCGCGGGCGTCGACGTGGAGTGGGAGAAATACTTCGTCGGCGCCGAAGCGATCTCGCGGTTCGGCGATCCGCTGCCGCAGGATGTGCTCGACTCCATCCTGCGCAACAAAGTCGCGCTGAAGGGACCGGTGACCACGCCGGTCGGTACCGGCTTCACTTCGATCAACGTTCGTCTTCGCAAGACGCTCGATCTTTACGCCAACCTGCGTCCCGTGAAATCGCTGCCGAACATCAAGACGCGATACGAAGACATCGATCTGATCGTGGTGCGCGAGAACACAGAGAGCCTCTACGCCGGTCTCGAGCACGAAGTCGTTCCCGGCGTCGTCGAATCGCTGAAGATCATCACCGAACGCGCTTCGACGCGCATCGCGAAGTTCGCATTCGAATACGCGCGCCTGAACGGGCGCAAGCGCGTCACGGCCGTGCACAAAGCGAACATCATGAAGCTCTCGGACGGCCTCTTCCTGAAATGCTTTCGCGAGATGGCGAAGCAGTATCCGAACATCACCGCCGACGACAGGATCGTCGACAATCTCTGCATGCAGCTCGTCGTGAATCCGAATCAGTTCGATGTGCTGCTGCTCGAGAACCTCTACGGCGACATCGTCTCCGATCTGACCGCCGGTCTCGTCGGCGGCCTCGGCGTCGTCGGCGGCGCGAACATCGGCGAGAACGGGGCGGTCTTCGAGGCCGTGCACGGCAGCGCGCCCGACCTCGCCGGTCAGAACAAGGCCAATCCGCTGGCGCTGCTGCAGTCGGCGGTCATGATGCTGGAGCACATCGGCGAGAACGGCGCGTCCAGACGCATCCACGACGCGATTCTCAAGGTTCTCGAGTCGGGACCGGAGAATCGAACGCCTGACATCGGCGGGACGGGGAACACATCCAGCTTCACGATGGCGATTTGCGGCGTTTTGCGCAAAGGAACACGCGCGAGCGACTCGTGAAACCCGACTTCGTTCCCATCTTTCTTCGCGGCGTCGATCATTTCAATGCTCTCGAGTTCTGGGACGCTCACGAATCGTGGGAAGAGCTCTGGCTTGCGGCGGAGTCGGAGCTCGAGCAGTTCCTGCAAGGCCTCATTCAGATCGCCGCTGCGTACCATCATATGAAGCGCGGCACGTTTCGCGGTGGAGTGCGCCTGTTCGATGCGGGATTGCGGCGACTCTCGCATTTTCCCGATCCGTTCTGCGGCGTGAATCGTTCATCGGTCGAGCGCGCCGCGCGCGCGCACCGCATGTGGGCTGCGGATCTCATCGAGCGGAATGTCGATGAGCGTTTGCCGGCCGACCAATACCCGAAGCTCGAACTTGTCAAGTCTGCTCAGGCGCCGATGCCGCCTTCATCGGCGTGGTGAATTTGACTCCGCGTGGTGGAGATCACGATACAATCTGCGTCGCACTTCACCCGACAGAAAAATACCTCACGGCGGCGAGGAGCATATGCAGGACAGCGATGCGCGGGATCGGGAGCTACTGGGTGCTCTGCAGGGAGATGTTCCGCTCGTTTCTACGCCTTTTGCGGTCATCGGTCAGATGATCGATATGTCGGAAAAAGAGGTGATCAAGCGCGCGGAGAAGCTGAGGCGCGAAGGAATCGTCCGCCACATCAGCGCGCACTTCGACCTCCGCGCCCTCGGCTATCGCTCCTGCCTCGTGGCCGCGCGTGTGAAGCCGGAACGGGTCGACGAAGCGGCGGCGGTCGTGAGCGCCCATCCCGGCGTGACCCAGAACTACAAGCGGAACAACGATTTCAATCTCTGGTTCACGATTGCCGTCGCTCCGACGTCGAAGGTCGGCCTCGAGCGCACGATCGAACTGCTCGGCGAAGAGGCGGAGTGTGAAGTCACGCGTGCGCTGCCGACATTGAAGCTGTACAAGAGCAGCGGATTGGATGGCGCCGAGGTGCATGGCAACGACAGCGAGCCGCAGTCCGATATGACACCGCTCACCCCACCGGAGATCGAGTCGATCCGTCTGCTGCAACGCGATCTGCCGCTGCAACCGCGTCCCTTCGATGCGCTGGCGCGCGGCGGACCGATCCCGGTCGACGAGCTCCTCAACGCCGCGCGGTCGCTGCAGAAACGCGGACAGATGCGCCGCTTCGGCGCAGCGATTCAGCCGCGCAAGACCGGATTTCTGGCAACGGCCATGGGCGTGTGGGTCGTGCCGTCCGATCGGACCGACGACTACGGAGCACAACTCTCACAGCATCGCGCCGTTTCGCACTGCTATCTGCGCCCGACGTACAGCGACTGGCCGTACAACGTCTACACGACGGTGCACGGCCGATCCGTCGATGAATGCGAGTCGATCATCAATGATCTGGCGATCGACACCGGCCTCACCGACAAGCAGGCGCTGTATCCGACCAAGGAGTACAAGAAGGTGCGGATCAGTTTCTTTTCTCCCGATGCCGAGGAGTGGGAAGCCGCGCGAGCGTCGCGTCAGGCTGCCGCAGCGTCGTAGGCGCAGAAGATTTTTACGCCGCGGCTCCGCGTGTGATCCGCGTAAACACATCGCCGCCAGTCAGTTGCGCCTGCAGGCGGCGGCGGAATCGTCGTTGAAGAACATGGCGGCATGCTTGACGACGACTTCATTCTCGACGTGGACGAATCTCGAACGACCCCACCCCGCGAGCTCACGGGGTGGGAGGCGGTCATCTTCGAGATTGTCAACGAAGAAACCGAGCACCGAGGACCGACGACCGAAGATTAGGGTTTGTTCTCACTCTGCTGCACCGCGGCGATCGCGCCCTGGAAGCCGATCTTCGAGTGCGTGCCGTCGCAGAACGGCTTCGTCGTCGATCCACCGCAGCGGCAGAGTTTCGCTTTCTGCACCGGTACCTCCTGCCCCTGCGCATCGATCAGTTGGAACTCACCCTGAACGATGTATGGACCGTTGTCGGCGATCTTGATGGTGATGCTCATCGGCGACGCTCCTCAGAAGATCGGATTCTCGGCGTGGTGGTGGAAATTCCAGTTGTATCGGTAACCAGGGAAGTCGACCGGAACCGTGTACTCCACATCGATGGTGATGGTATTGGCACCGCGGCGAATGTTCACGCTCTCTGCCGACACCGGCAGTTGCTCCTCCTCCGCTTTTCGCAGGATCGCCGCCATGATCTTGTCATCGCCGCGCATTCCCGCTGCCTTGGCCTGGTCGACGACTTCCTGTCTCAGTTCCGCCGCTTTCACTTTGACCGGAATCATCTTGTAGGCGATGAAGATGCCGATGAGCATGAAGACGACGCCGACCAGACACCCGAGTCGCCCTTCACCCCGCTGACGTCGCGAACGTCTCATAACGCCTCCCCGCTATTGAGAGTAGCAGGTCACTCGACGCATTTGAAGATACGGCTCAGCCGGCCCCTGGCGGCGCGCAGGTCTTGACGCGATATCGTGGAGGCCTGAGCGGGATGATCGCCGCCGGCCGATGACCAGAGAACCATCCGCACTCGGCCAATCACCATCTCGCGTGGCAGCGTGCCCCACTGGCGGCTGTCGAGCGAATCCTCGCGGTTATCGCCCATGACATAGAACGAATCGGCGGGTACGAGCTGCGCGGAGATCGCACCGCTGGCGGCCTGTTTTAGTATGTAGGGCTCGGCGATCGTGTGCTCACCGATACGCACGCGGCCGGCGCGGCTGTCGATCAAATCGCCGGGAAGACCGATGATCCGTTTCACCATCAGTTGCGATCCATCCGATGGCGCGCGGAACACGACGACGTCGCTGCGCGCGGGCGATGACCAGCGATACGGCGTGACGAGAATGTGATCGCCGATCTTGAGAGATGGTTGCATCGACGCCGTGGGAATCGAATAGACGCTCACCGCGGCGCGAACACCGGCGGCGAGGACCACCGCGATCAGCAGCGGCTCAGAGACGAGGCGGACGACAGACTTCTGGCGGGGCATTCGACATCATTAAAACGAGTGAGGGCGAGCGAAAGTTCCGGCTCAGCCCGTTGTGGCGTGCATAGTATCGCGGGCGACCTGAGCCTGCGACTCACCGGCGCTCACGACCGCGTAAACCGGCATCTTCTGCTGCAGTCCCTTGAGCGCAAACTCGCCGAGGGACTCAGTCTGGAAGCTGCCGACGATGCGTTCCAGGGTGTTTTGTGAGATGACCAGTTGTCCGGGCTTGGCCACGCCGCTCTCGAGGCGCGAGGCAATATTCACGGCGCTTCCGAGGGCGGTGTAGTCGACGCGCTTCTCGGTGCCGACATTGCCGACGACGGCCGGGCCGCTATTGACGCCGACGCGGATGAGCACCTTCGGTAACCCCTGCTTCTCGCGCTCCGCGTTCCACTCGCCGACGAGTCTTTGCATCATCAGACCGGCCAGCACGGCGCGATCGGCGTGGTCCTCCTGGTCGATCGGCGCGCCAAAGAACGCCATCACCGCATCGCCGATGAATTTGTCGAGCGTTCCGCCATAAGCGAAGATCGACTCCACGGCGCAGGAGAAGAAGTGCGACAGAAACTCCGCGACTTCCTCCGGTTTTTTCGTTTCAGAAACAGTCGTGAAGCCGGAGATGTCGGCGAACAGGATTGATACTTCTCTGCTGCGGATCTCCGTCTCATTGGTGGCGACGACACCCTTGACGATCTCATCGACGACCGCGGGAGAGTGATAACGCTCCATCTTCGAGCGGATCTTCTGCTCGTGTTCGATCTTCTCGTTGAGTTGCGCGCGCTCGATGGCCACGGCTCCGAAGTTCGCGAGCGCTGTCAGTAGATCGAGATCTTCTTCGGTGAATGTGCCGACATGAATACGCGAGTCGACCTGGACCGCGCCGATCACGCGGTTACGGTTCCAAAGGGGCACGCACATCGCCGAGCGGATCCCGTGGATCGCGATCGACTTTCCGCCGAGGAGTCGCGCGTCTTCGAGCGCATTAGAGGTCATGAGCGCGACCTGCTGCTCGGCAACCATTTTCAGAATCGTGCGCGAGATGGGGATGTCCTGCGCCTCGGTGTCATCCATGAACTTCGTCAGCTTCGGAACCGGATTGCCGGCTTCGTCGAAAAGAATGATCAAGCCGCGCTCGACCGGCAGATATCTGAAGATCATGTCCATCACGGTCTGGAGCAGCGAGTTGAGATCTTCGCTCTGCAGCATCGCCTTGGCGACCTGCACGAGGACCTGGAAGATCTTTTCGCGCGTGACGCCGGGCGCGGGTTTGACGCCCGGCTCGCTCGGTAGACGCTGCGGCCGCGCGGCCTCGGCGATGTCGAGGCCGAACTCGGAGTTGAAATCGGAGATGCGCCGGATGACCGTGCCCGATGCGTTCTCGAACATGGAGTCGCCGGAGAAGTCGACCGAGGGGAGCACTTTCACGTCGAGCTGGACCGATCCGACGTGAATGACATCGCCGGAATTGATCTGCGACTCGGTGATGAGATTGCCGTTGACCTTCACCCCGTTCGTCGATTTGAGATCGATGATCCACCAATGATTGTGCCGCGGCTCCAAACGGGCGTGCTTCCGCGAAACGGAGGGATGATTGAGAATCAGGTCGTTTCCTTCGGTCCGGCCCACGGAGAGAGGAGTCTTCAAATCCGTAACCCGCGGCACGCCAAGATCGACGTAATGGACCTGGAGTTGATCGGTCATTTCGAGGTTCGATAATTATAGCCGGTGGCTCAGTGCCGGGCCGCACGCCGTCTGGATGCCAGATGGACGGTCAGCGCGACGCGCGGGGCGTCCGTTGCGTCGACAGTGACCTTAGCCGCATCGGCGAACGTCGCGCCGCCGTAGTACTCGATCCTGTACCGGCCGGCGGGATCGACCGCCACGAATTTGTATGTGCCCGGCACGAGAGCGAGCTGAAAGCTGCCGTCTGCCACTGTGGTCGCGCTGGCTACGCGGTCGCCGTTCAGATCGAGTGCGGTGACTGCGATGCCGGCGGCCGGTAGGCCCGAGTTGTCGACGACGCTGCCGCGAACGAGTGTTCCGCGTCGCAGCGCAAAATCAGCTTTCGCGTCCGTGGACACGGTGATCGTCAACGGTGATGACGCATCGAAGCTGGTCGCTGCGTTGAGGTACGCAGGTGCGTAAAGCAAATGTGGATCGAAGGCAACGAGCCGATACGCTCCCGGCGTCAGGACGAGGCGGTAGGCGCCGGCCTCCGACGTCGTCGCCGTGGCGACGAGACTGCCATCGGCTGCATACGCGGCGACGAGGGCGCCCTTGACCGGCGCGGCCGTAAGTTGGTCGCTAACGGTGCCCGACACGTGACCGCCCTTCGAAAGCATGAGGGGCTGAAGAGACGTCGTCTGTCCCACCGCGATACTGATCCACGGAGCCTGCGCGAAGCTGATCTGCTGCGGATAGAACTGGGTCGCGTAAACCAGAAGCGAATCGAACGCTGCGATTTTGAAGTTGCCGGACGGCAGAAGCAGAACGTAGCCACCGTTCGCGTCAGTTGTCACGAATGTCCGCTGCGTACCGTCGGGGTTGTATGCAGCGACGGTGATTCCAGCGATTCCAGCACCGGTAGTGGCGTCGACAACCCGGCCGGCGACGAGACCGCCTCTCTCCAGACGAAAGGAGAGGTCACTTCGTACTTGTCCGGCGGCAAGGCTGATCGGCGGCGATGATTCGAAGGAGGAGGCGCCTCCCAGAAACCCTGCCGCGTATGTGAAGGAGTTGTCGACGGCGACGAAGCGGTATGTGCCTGGGGCGATGGTGAGCATGAAAGCGCCATTTGCGTCTGCCGTCGTAAATGTGACGAACGACCCCGTGGCCGAGAAGGCGATGACGATGGCGTTGGCAACCGGCGCGCCGGACGAATTCGTGACCGTCCCACTGACACGCGCGCCAAGTTGAAGGAACAGATCGGCGCCGGTGCTACGTCCGGCTGTCACAGTAACGATGTCGGCTTCGGCGAAGTTGGTTCGATCTCGAAAGAATGCGGGCGCGAACGCGCCGGCGTCGTCGTATGCCGCGATCTTGTAGTTCCCCGGCGGCAGAACGAGCGAGTACGCGCCGCTGGAACTCGTAGAGGTGAACCCGCGACGAGTTCCGGAAAGGTTGTAAGCGGCCACGATGAGTCCAGCTCGCGCGCCGCCGCTCGTCAGAACGATTCCGCTGACCATTCCGCCGCGCTGAAGAGCGAAATTGATGGTCACGCTCTGCAGGGCAACGATGACGGTTTCCGGCGATTCTTCGAAGGAGGGAGCGTCGGCTGCGAATTGAGTGGCGAATGTGCCGGTTGGATCATAGGCCAACACGCGGTAACGACCCGCCGGCAACGCGATGTCATACCGGCCGTTCGCGTCCGTGGTCGCGTTGGCCTGAAGAGCTCCGGCGCTCGTGTAGGCGGCGACGACCATCGATCTCAGCGGTGCGCCCGTCTGTGCCTCGCGGACCGTGCCGTTGATCGACTGTGCGTTGGCGCTGGCGCCCAGGAGAGCCATCCCAACCGCAATCCGGAGCGCCTTTGTCATAAAAAGGAGAGCCAGACCGATAGTCTGGCGTGACGCAGTATCACCTAGAATTGCAGACCTGCAAACGTTCTCGGGTTTTTCGATTCGTACGAAGCTCGCCCTCGTGATGACCGGCATCCTGGCTCTCATCTCTTTGGCAATCTTTGTCAACGTACCGGGCCGCCTGAAGCGGCAGGCCTATAACGCATTGATGCAGAAGGCGGCGGCGCTCGGCGAGATGAGCGCCGTCACGCTCGCGCCGGCGCTCGAAGCTGCCGATCGCTCCGCGGTGGCGGAAGCACTCACCGCGGTGCGCCGCAATCCCGACCTCGTCTTCCTTGTCGTCGAAGACTCTTCCGGCCGGCGCTTCGCGAGCTTCAACGATCTCATCGCCGACGAGAGCGACTACCAGCACATCGCGATGCGACCGGTCAGCGGCTCGCTCTATCCACAGGCCGGCGACCGCGAGTTGCGCGAGAGCTCCGGCGGCATGACCGATTCGGGCGAAGTCTTCGTGACGCGGACGCCGATCCGCAGCCGCGGCAAACTCGTGGGAAACCTCTTTCTGGGATTCACGACGGCGCGGGTGCGCGACGACATCGCCCGCAGTCGCGCCACGATCGCCGTGGTGACGCTGCTCGCCTTCATCGCCGGCGTCGGCGCCATCTTCGCGCTCAGCACGGTCGTCACCGGTCCGCTCAAACGGATCGCCAGGACGACGCAGAGAATCGCCGAAGGAGAGCTGGATCAACGGACCGACGTCGCCAGCGACGACGAAGTGGGACGACTGGCGCGATCGTTCAACTTGATGATCGACCGTCTGGCCACGGCGCGAGCGGAGCTGGAATCGCTCAATCGTGACCTGGAGCGCCGCGTCGACGAGCGTACGCGCGAAGTCACCGAGCAGTTAGAGGAGCGCCGTCGCGCCGAGGAACGATATCGACTGCTCTTTGATCGAAACCTCGCCGGCGTGTACATCGCCAACACCGATTTCAGCGTCATCAGTTGCAACGATGCCTGTGCGCGCATCTTCGGCTACGACTCCGCCTCGGCGTTTTTACAGTCGCTCGGAGCGATCGCCTACGCCCATGATCACGACCGCGATTCGATCCTCCGCCGCCTGCGCACCGACCGCGTCGTGACCAACGAAGAGGTGGAACTTCGCGGTCGCGATGGCCGCTCGGTCTGGGCTCTGGAGAACGTTCGCCTGATCGAATCGGCGACCGGTTCGACGCTCGAGGGAATCCTTCTCGATGTGACCGACAGAAAGCGCGCCGAAGAGGAGATCGCGTACCGCGCGTATCACGACCCGCTGACCGATCTGCCGAATCGATCGCTCTTTCTCGACCGGCTATCGGTGGCCATCGCTCAGGCCGAGCGCCAGGAGCAGGGGCTGGCGGTCCTGTTCCTCGACATCGATGACTTGAAACTGGTCAACGACACTCTTGGCCACGCCACCGGCGACGAGCTCCTGAATCGTCTGGCGGACAGGCTCACCGACATCGTCCGCCGCGGCGACACTGTGGCCCGCGTCGGCGGCGATGAGTTTCTCGTTCTTCTTCCAAACGTGAGCGAAGAGGAGGACGCTGGTGTGGTCGCTCAGAAGATTCTCGACAAGCTCGCGGAGCCGTTCGTCGTTCGCGGCGAAGAGATGCATGTCACGTCCAGCATCGGTGTCTCCATCTATCCGACGGACGGGCTCGAGGCCGAGTCGCTGATCCGGAACGCGGACGGCGCGATGTATCGCGCGAAGGAACGCGGCGGAAACAAATTCCAGCTCTCCAGTCACGTTGTGCATCGCACGCCCGGGCGGATGTCGCTCGAGCAGGAGCTTCGCGCCGGAATCGAGCGCGATGAGTTCATCGTTTTCTATCAGCCCCAGATGTCGCTCACGACCGGTGAGATGACCGGCGTGGAAGCGCTGGTGCGCTGGCAGCACGGTGAGGACTCGTTCGTCGATCCGGGAGGGTTCATTCCCGTCGCGGAGCACACCGGACTGATCTCGCCGATCGGCGAGGCCGTCCTCCGAAAAACTTGTGCTCAATACGCAGCGTGGCAGCGCGAGGGGTTCACGTTGCCGCGCATCGGCATCAACGTGTCCGCCCGGCAGTTCTTCCAGCGCGATTTCATCGGGACGCTGGAGCGAATCATCGGAGACTCATGTATTGCCGCGAGCTTCATCGAAATCGAGATCACCGAGAGTGTGGCCATGCAGAAGACCGAACACGGCCTCCGCATGCTGCGCCGCATGCGCGACCTGGGCATCACGATCGCCATCGACGACTTCGGCACCGGCCAGGCCTCGTTCAGCTACCTGAAGCGCTTCCCTGTCGATACCGTCAAGATCGACAGGAGCTTCGTGCGTGACCTCTCCGAAAAAGCGGCCGATAAGTCGATCGTGATGGCGATTCTTCTGATCGCACGTGAGCTCGGACTCCGAACCGTGGCTGAAGGTGTCGAGACGGAGCAACAACGCGACACGCTGCGGAGCATGGGCTGCGATTCGATGCAGGGCTATCTGATCAGCCGGCCCGTGCCGGCGGTGACGTTCGAATCGCTGTTTCTGAGGAGCGGGCCGGCGAAGCTCGATGTCGCCGCGATCGCCAGCCGAAGCCGCGCGGTGTGACAGGCTCACAGCGCCGATCGCCGCGCCAGCTCGTCGGAAACGAGCGCGGTCGCGCGCGGGCTTTGCGTCACACTCCAGTTCAACTCCAGACCGGGCATCGTCGCATCGCGCGGCTGATTGAAGAAGATCACGCCGCGAACACCGCGCCGGTACGTGTGATCCATGTGGTAGAAGGCCTGCCGATACCATTCGACAATATCGCCGCCGGTACCTACGGTGCCGAGCTCACTGATCATGATGGGCTTAGCCAATCGCACCAGCTCCGGATAGGCCTTCTCCAGGATCTGATGAAAGCTCCACCATCTCGACCACGAAGCGACGGTCCCATAGTTCAAGACGCCGACGCCAATCCAGTCGACGTATTCCGGTCCCGGATAGTAGTACTCGAACCAGGGCATCGAGATGTGCGGTGACCAGACCCACAGCACGTTGGTCGCGCTCATTTTTTGAAAGATGAGATGAGCGTGTTTCCAGGCCGCCACGAAATCATCGGGGCGATTTCCATTCTGAGGTCCCCAGGGGTAGCGGTACGGATCATTCATCTCGTGAGCGAAGCGGAGGAAGATCGGCTTCCTGTAGGTCGCGGCGTCTCTGGCCCACTGCACGATGTAGAAGTCGTAGTCGCCTTTGGCGATGGAACGGAGCGTGGCGTATTCGCGCTCGGCGCGCGGAGGGAGATTCGTGCGCAAACGCTCGTCGAAGTCGACGACCCACGGTTCCCAGGTGATGAGCGGTACGGAGCCCATGCGGTGAATCGATTCCACGAGACGAGTCGGAAACTGCTGGTCGGGCTTATCGCCCCACGCCGAATAGATCGAGATGATCGGGAAGCGATAGCGAACGCGATCCTCGAACTGCTCCATCCCGGCGAAAGTATTGGGGAAGCCGCCGTCGTAAACACCGAAGAGCATCGTCGGCGGATTGCGCAGAGCCGTCGGAGAGTTGAGCATCGGCCGCAGCGGCTGCAGGTAGTCGCTGCGCGACGCCTTGCGTGCGCTGCGTATGGCGTCGCCTTCAGCGTCGGAGACGCGTTGCGCGATGCGCGTCAGCCGTTCGTTGATCGGAGCCCATGCCGTGCTGAATACCGATCCGAATCCGAGCTGAAACAGCACGCCGATCGCGATCAACCATCCGAGGGCGAAGAAGGCGATCTGATAGCGCCGCCGGGACTTCATTCCTCTTCCTCTCGGCTGTCGATCCACGCTGCATAGACGCGGCCGCTCATCAGGATGATGTTCAGCATCAGGAACATGACCATGCCGACTGTGACCTCGGTCGCGATCAACACCTCCGACTCCGGCACGATGTACAACTGGCGGAATGTCGTCCAGACAATGGTAACGACGGACAGCGCGATCGTGATGAGCGGCACTCGGGCGAGGCTCCAGAATCGCCCGCGGTGACGCTCCTTTCGCGTCGGGATGTACGGAACGGCGATCCCGCGCACGGCGAGCACGAGCCCGCGCAGATAAACGTTCCAGGTGCCGATCTTCAGAAGCGTCCCTCTCCAGTGCCAACCGCGCTCGCGCACCGGATCGCACAACCATCGTTGAACGAAGCGGTAGATGAGCGCTCCCAGCACACCGATCGGCAGCGCATGCTGAACATACTCGGCGAGAAGAATGACTGCCGGCTGTGCACCGAACCAGAGATACAGCAGAGGGATCGAAATGTAGATCAGTGTCGTCAGGCCGACCACATAGTAGCTGCCGATCATGAGATACGAGATCTTCTGATGCGCGCTGAGCCTTCTGAATGCGCGCGGATACTCGCGAAACAGCACGTCATGAACTCCGCGCGACCATTTGAGCTGCTGGCGCAAAAACGAGTCGAGATCGGCCGGCACCAGTCCGCGCGACACCACCTCGGGAACATACACGGATCTCCAACCCGCGGCGTGAAGACGGATCGATGTGACGAGGTCCTCGGCCAGACCGATGCCGTGGCCGCCGATCGACTCGAGTGCCTTGCGGCGGAATGTGCAGTTCGCTCCGATGGCCACCGCTGTCCCGGTCCCGTGCATGCCCTGCATCGTCGGGCCATAGAACGAGAAGGTCTGCTCCGCGGCCGCGCGAGCGACGAATGACTGAGGAGCGTTGTAGTAAGCCTGCGCGACCTGGACGAATCCGACTTTCTCGTCGGCGAAATAGCCGAGAACGCGGTCGAGAAACTGAGGTAAGGGAATGTGGTCGGGATCGAGCACGAGGATGAACTCCTCGCCCGTCAGCTCGAGGGCGCGATTGATCTTGCCCGCTTTCGCGCCGGGAACTCCGACGATCTCCAGGTGTACCGCTCCCATCTCTCGCGCCAACTCTCCGAATCGCGGGTCTCGGGTGTCGTCGAGAAGATAGGTGACATGCGGGTAACGAACCTCGCGCGCCGCGGCGAGCGTGCGCACGAACATCTCGTACGGCTCCCCCGGTGACGAGGTCGTGAAGATCGCCACGCCCAGTCCGGGCGGCGCTTCCATCGGATCCGGTTGCTCGATGTGAAATGCGTTGTACCAGCCGATCAGAAGCCGCGAGATGCCGTACCACGTCGCGAACGACAACAGGACGAAGAGTGCGATGTTGTTCACGTGCTCGAGCCGGAACCACCACTGCGCGAAATAAGCGACGCTCTGCAGGCCGAGAAAAAGAAGAACAGCCAGGATCCATCGCTCCCAGTTCGCGATCGGCCTCGCCCGCCGATGCCGGAAGATCTCAGCGTCGTCTTGCCAGGGCCGCATGAAAGCTGTTCGCGCGATAGAAAGTCGTGACGCTATGCTCGACGCTCAGGTCGAGTGTGATTCCTTTCGCCAGTGCCGTCGTCGATGTGAAGCGGAGACGCCACGGCCGGTACGTCCGATCGAACGGCGATTGACCGATCTCTCTCGGAAACGATGTTGGACCGGTATCGGGCCAGAACATCACTGCGCGGTCGCGCGCGCGTCCGCCGTCGCCTTGAATCTTCATCGTCGTTGTGGATCCGATGCGATGTTCGAGCGCGAGAATGACACGTCCTTCGAGAAGATCGTGCGGCGTCCAGTACGGATCGTATGCTCCGCGATACGAATACCGGAAAAAGCCGCCCGACGGATCGCGAGTCGCGGTGATCCCATTCACATAGAACCGGCTTTCCGTCGTGTCGCGGAATAATGCCGAAGCGCCAGCCCACAGCGTCCATCCCTTGCGCCTGACCGCCGGCGCGAGGATGTAACCGTCCGCAGCGTTGGCGGAGTTACGGTCCGAAAAACGGTCATGCTCCGTCCCGATCGAAGCGAGCCATGGAGTGGTGTGCAGCCAGCGGATGGATGCAATGTCGACGAATGGATAGAGCTGCGTTGCGTTCGAGAGGATTTCCCTTCGCGCGAATGCTGCCGTGACCGAATCGTTGCGCGCGAATCGTATACGCCCTGACGCGCCGCCGATCGGGCGCGTTCTCCCATTGGGAGTCCGGATTGCTCCGAGCGATAGCGTTGCCGTCAAACGTTTCGACGGGATCACAGTCTCGTTTCCTGCGATTGCGAACGGTACTCCGTGATGTCCTCCGATATCGCTGTTGAGTCCATACGCGCCCACGCTCACGTCCCATCGGGTCAGCGGATCGGTGAACATCGAGGCGCGCGCTTCTGAGCGTGCAGCGTGAAAAGGCTGGTCGTCATCGATCAGACCGACATCGATGCTTTCGATTGACGCCGACGCGCTGCGCAATTCGTCGAGGCTCCGGCGGACATTCTTGCGTCCCGGATGAGCCTTGACGATTTCACGGAACTCTCGCTGAGCCGTGCGAAAGTCGCCCGACCAATACGCCGCCGTCGCCGCGCCTTCGGCTGCGTCCGCGTCGTTGCGGTTCCGCGCCAGCAACCCCTCGAACAGTTGTCGCGCTTCCCGGTACCGGCCCTGCCACAGGCGAATGCGCGCGAGACCCAGCATCGGCTCACGCGAGGCGGGCTGGGCGTGCAGCAGATCGATATAAATCCTCGCTGCTTCGTCGAAGCGCTTCGACGAGGCCAACGACTGTGCCCGTTCGAGGAGACGAACGGTTGATTCGGGGTCAGCCGCGGGAAGGCTTGCGGCCGTACCGAAAAGCAGGAAGATGATCAGGGTGCGGAGGGTCATGCGACGGTGAAAGAGCGTAAGTGATTCGACCCGCCAGCGGAAATCGCGATGTACCGAATAACGTATAATCGCCGTTCGTCCAGCAGATTGGGGATCGTTCCTGAAAAATGAGCGAACAAGCGACGGCCACGCGTGTCGTTCCATCCAGACCATTGGGGGTCCGGGCGGTTCTGCGCTCCGATGTGGGACGGGTTCGCTCGGAGAACCAGGACTTTGGAACGCTCACGGCCCCTGCCGAAGACAAGGGTGTGCATCCGGGCGGCCGGCTGATGATTGTCGCGGACGGAATGGGTGGTCATCGTGGCGGCGCGACGGCTTCGCGTCTCGCCGGGGAGACCATCAAGTCGTATTACCTCGGCAGCGGTACCGATGACATCGCTGCGGCGCTTCGCGAAGCATTGACGAAGGCAAACTCGCTCATCTTCGCAGAGGCGCAGACACACGCCGAGCTGCGCGGGATGGGGACGACGACCTCGGCGCTCGTCGTGCGCGGAAATGAAGCGTGGTTCGCGCATGTCGGCGATTCGCGCATCTATCTCATCCGCGGGAATGAGATTCAGCAGTTGACCGACGATCATTCGCTCGTCGCGTCGATGGTCCGCGAAGGATTGCTCACCGCAAAAGAAGCGGAGAACCATCCGCGACGAAACGTGCTGCAGCGATCGATGGGCGTTGGCGAGGAAGTGGAGATCGACGTGCGGGGGCCGCTCGCAGTGCAGGAGGGCGATACGTTCGTTCTCTGCAGCGATGGTTTACACGGGCTCGTGAAGCCTGAAGAGATCAAGGAAATCGTCGCGAACCGCCAGATCGAACAGGCTGCCGACGATCTGGTCGATCGCGCCCTCGAACGCGGCGCGCCCGACAATGTGACGGTGATCGTGGCGCGGATCGAGAGAGACGATTTCGACGACGAGGCAACGGTTGTCGACCATCCCGACCGGGCGGCTTTCGATGACACCATCAAGGGAGAGCATGTCGTGCCGGCCTCCGGCCAGCCTGCAGACGAGGAAAGGCGGCCAGAGGACAGCACTCCACTCCGCCAGATCCGAGGATCAACGATCATCAAATGGATGTTGTTCTTCGTCATCGTTCTCGGCGCCGCCGGGGCGTGGTTATTCTTTGCCCAGGAGCAGATGTTTCACACCCGCTAGTGACATGTCCCCGTCTCGCCATCTCCGCCTCGTAATCGTCGTTGTCGCGCTCGCGTTCGCGTGTCGAAACGACGCAGTTCGTCTCGACGAAGTGCAGAAGATGGCCTACAGCGTCAAGCCGGCGGTCGTGCGCGTGAATGCGCTCGGCACGGCCGAGTTCCGCTACACGAGGGAGTCGATCGAAGCGGTCGAGCAGCAGATCCGCAACGATCGCCGAAGTGTCACCGCGCGCAACCTGCCGGACGGCGAAGCAGCAGTCGATACCGGCGCCGGCGGCTCAGGCAGCGGGTTCATCATCAATCCCGATGGTTACATTCTGACCAACGGCCACGTCGTCGCACCGACGAGCGACAAGGCTGCGCTCGATCGGGACTTGCGGCGCAATGGCGCCATCGCCGCGCTGGTCCGTCATTTCCCGGTCGAAGAGCTGCGCGCGCTCTATCGCGATGACGCGCTCGATCATTACATCGACATGCTCGCCGCGGCGGGCCGCCTTGCCGATGTTCGCATCGTCAACGAACTCGAGCTGTCGAACGGCGAGAAGCTGCCGTTCCGCATCGGACGTTACTCGCCGTCGCTCAGCGAGCGAGGCACCGATCTCGCGCTCCTGCAGGTGAACCGGCGAAAGCTCCCGATCCTTCGCCTCGGCGATTCGGAGACCGTAGGCGTCGGAGCATCGATCTGGTCCGTCGGCTATCCGGCGGTCGCCAGCAGCACCGACGATGTCATTGGCGGATGGCTCTCGCGCGACAGCGATCTCGAAGCGACGTTCAACCCCGGCACGATCACGGCGATCAAGCGCAACGTCGCCAATGCGACAGTGTTTCAATCGAACGTCGCGATCTATCGCGGCAACTCCGGCGGCCCGGCGGTGAACCGCGAAGGCGAAGTCATCGGCATCTCGACCTGGGGTCACACCAGCGCGGAGCAGATCAAGTTTCTCGTTCCGATCAACGCGGCGAAGTCGTTCATCGCGTCAGCGGGAGTGAAACCGAACGTCGAAGGAGACTTCGACCGCTGCTATCACGCCGCGCTCGACGCGGCCGCGGCGGGAGAGTGGAAGTCCGCAAAGGCCAGCCTGGCCGACGCCTCGCGTCTCTTCCCGAATTCTCCAGACGTCATCCGATTCAGCCGCGACGCCGACCGGGCATTGACCCACAACTCTTCGTGGCCGACGAAGTCGATGGCCACGGTCGCGGCGGGAGTCGGCTTCGTCGCCATCATCGGAACGATCGCATTGGCGGCCGGCAGCCGGCGAGCTCGAATTCCGAAAGACGTATTGACGGCGGCGACGGTGGTCGAGACGCTTGTCGAGCCGTCCGACTCCACGTTGCGGAAGCGGAGCGTGATCGGGAAATTCACCATCCTGAACGGCGAGCGGGCAGGCGAAAAACTCGGCCTTGGCGGCTCGGGAATCCGCATCGGCCGGGAGTCGGCGGTCTGTGAGATCGTATTGGAGAATCCGAAGGTTTCGCGCCTCCACGCCGAGGTCGTCTCGATCGATGGCAAGGTGATGCTGATCGACAGGAATTCCTCGAACGGAACCTACGTCAACGATGAAAAGATCGATCGGCGATATCTCAAAGACGGCGACATCATTCACTTCGGCGGCCGCAACGCCATTGCGGTCGCGTTTCATGCGTGAGGGACAAAGTGGCCGACAAACGATGTGAGAACGGACACTTCATCGATGAGTCGTGGGACCTCTGCCCCTACTGTCCGGCAGAGAGCGGCGAGCAGGACATCCCGGTCGTGCGTCCCGCGCGCGCCGTTCCTCCGTCTGCGCCGGCGGCCGTAGAGCCGTCACGACCAGTGACTGCGGTCCCGTCTGCGCCTCGGCGCCAGACTCCTCAGTCTGTGCAGACTCCGCCCATGGAGCGAACGGTCGCTGTTCCGAGGATCGCCGATGCGGCCGGAGCGCCGGTGAAGCGCTACGTCGTCGGCTGGCTCGTGGGACTCAATGGCAGCAGCCGCGGCGAATCGTTCCCGGTTCGGATCGGGCGTAACGTTCTTGGACGCGACCGCCGTTCCGACATCGTGGTCACCGACGATCAGGCCTCCTCGCATCACGCCGATCTCGTGTTCCGCCCGGAAGAGCGGCGCTTCATTCTGATGGACCACAACTCCACGAACGGGACATACGTCAACGAAGTCGAA
The DNA here is from genome assembly GCA_036506455.1 of Thermoanaerobaculia bacterium. Classification (GTDB taxonomy): domain Bacteria; phylum Acidobacteriota; class Thermoanaerobaculia; order Gp7-AA8; family Gp7-AA8; genus DASVHS01. Next base: position 7,361 of record DASXRT010000250.1, on the reverse strand, counting down.
ATCGAGCCGCGCCGCGATCTCATCGGCAAGGACGTCGTCCGGATCGGCTCGCAGAAGTTTCTCTTCATGCCGCTGATTCAGGACGGCTTCTACTGGGACGATGAAGGTGCTCTGAAATGATCGGAAACGTCATCGGTAACTACCGCATCGAACGCGAGATCGGCGAAGGCGGGATGAGTCACGTCTACGTCGGTCGCACGACCGGTGCGACGGAGGTTCTGCCCGCCAACTACGAGGTCGTGCTCAAAGTGATGTCCGAGGAGCTGGCTGGCGAGATCACCGCGCGCAAGCGCTTCGTCAAAGAAGCACAGATCCTCTCGAAGCTGCGCCATCGCTACATCACGCGGTTCTACGAGTTCATCAACAACGAGAGCGGCGCGGTTCTGATCATGGAGTTCGTCGAAGGGATTCCGGTGGACCTCTTGATCGCGGAGCAGGGGGCGCTGGCGGTTCGCGACGCCGTTTCGATTGCGCAGTGCATGCTGGAGGCGCTCGTCTACGCTCATGGCAAAGGCATCGTTCATCGCGATATCAAACCGGCCAATCTGATTCGCGAGAGCTCCGGCGCAGTGAAAGTGACCGACTTCGGCATCGCCAAGATCAAAGAGGGCGCCGGCGCAACCGGACAGACCGTGCTCACGAAATCGGGATTCCTCCTCGGCACGCCGCATTACATGTCGCCGGAACAGATCCGCGAGCCGAAAGACGCCGGCGTGAAGTGCGACATCTATTCAGCGGGCGTTGTGCTCTACGAGATGCTCACCGGCGCGCTGCCGTTCAACAGCCGCTCGCTGCCCAAGCTGATCGACGCGATCTATCGCGGTGAGAAACAGCCGCCCAGCACCGTGCGTCCGGAAGTCGACAAGGAGCTCGAGGCGATTGTTCTCAAATCGATGCATCCGCGTCACGAGCAGCGTTATGAGACGGCTCGCGAGTTTTACGAGGCGCTCGAGGAGTACAACGCCAAGCAGCCGGTAGCGAGCATGCCGACGGCCCGCGTCGTGGCGCAAGGAGCGCCGGCGCCCGCGCAGCCGCAGTGGATGCTGGTCCCGGTGAAGAACGACTCGACCGAGAAGCATGCGATCAACGGCCAGAGCGTGATGGTCGGGCGCGATCGCACATGCTCGATCGTTCTGTCGCATCCGGCGGTGTCACGGCGTCACGCTCGTATCACGCTCAGCGGCACGGCGTGGGTCCTCGAGGATCTGCAGTCGGCGAACGGGACGTACGTGAACAACACGCGCGTCGACAAGGTGAAGTTGAAAGCCGGAGATGTGGTGCGATTCGGTGCGGACCCGGCGTGTACCTATGTATTGAGAGATCACTGACGCCTTCTCCCCGCGGGAGAAGGTGGCGCGAAGCGCCGGATGAGGGGCGTGCCCCTCACCCGGCCGTGCGGCCACCCTCTCCCGGAGGGAGAGGGAACTTGGAGTAACCATGAGCCAGATAACCCAGATCACCTGCTTACGCTGCAAGCAACCCATCGACTCCGCACTCGATCAATGCCCCGCCTGCGGCGAACGCGTCACGAGCTTCCAGCGGACGTACTCAGCGCGTCTGATCGACGGCAAGTACCAGATCCTCGATCGGCTCGGCGTCGGCGGAATGGGCGAGATCTTCAAGGTCCGCCACATTCATCTGAACGAGCTGCGCGTCATCAAGATCATGCGGCCGAACGTCGCCGCCGACGATCAGGGCTTGCATCGTTTCCTTCAGGAAGCGCGCACCTCCACGACGATCAAGCATCGCAATCTCGCGATGCTCTACGACTTCGCACAGCTCGATGACGGCTCGTACTACATGGTGTGGGAGTTTATCGACGGCGTGAACATTCAGAAGTGGATCGCGACCAACGGCCCGACGCCACCGCGGCTTGCGGTCGAAATCGCTGTCCAGGCGCTCACCGGTCTTGATCACCTCCATTCGATGGGGCTGATCCACCGCGACATCTCGCCCGAGAACATCATGTTGTCGCAGGACCATCACGGAAAACTGCTCGTCAAAGTGATCGACTTCGGCATCGCCAAGTCGCTCGCCGAGGGTGAAGCGGGTCAGGGGCTGACGCAGACCGGGATGTTCCTCGGCAAACTCAAATACGCATCGCCGGAGCAAGCGGGATATCTCAAAGAAGGCGAACACCTCGATCCGCGCAGCGATCTCTACTCGTTCGGCATCGTGATGTACGAGATGCTCGCGGGACGCGCGCCGTTCCAGGCGACCAATCCGCACGGTTACATCCTCAAGCATGTGACAGAGAAGCCGGCGCCGATCGCCGAGACGAATCCGCAGGTGCGCGTGCCGCCGCAACTCGAGTCGATCATCATGAAATCGCTCGAGAAAAGCCGCGACAATCGCTTCCGCACCGCGGGTGATTTCGCAAACGCGCTGGAAGCGGTGCGCGCCTCGATTCCTCCCGATCAGAAGTATGGCCTCGGCGAGCGGATGGTGACGCTTTCCGCAGCGAAGACTCTTGCCGAACTGCCGAAGTACACCGGCACCGTCGGGACGATGGGCAGTCAGCCGACGCAACAGACCTTCGCCGGACAGCAGCAGACGCAGCGCACCTCGGTGACACCATCGCAGAACGAAGCGACGATGGTGACGAGTCAGGTTGCGCAGCAGCGGCCGACGCTCGGCAGAAACGACGCCACGATGGTCGAGCGCCTCGGCACGCAGGGAAGTGCGGCGCCCACCGCTGTCGAGTCGAAGTTCGGCGCGGCCGAGCCGACGCTCATCGGGCGCCTGTATCCGCAGAAGAAGAACAGGGCTGTCATCGGCGCGATCGCAGCGGCATTGATCATCGCCATCGCGATCGCCGCCTACGTCGTGACGCGACCGACGACGAAGCCGCCGGTCGTGACCGAGACCGGAGCCACGAGCGGAGCAATCGTGACGTCGACGGCGACCCCGCCCGTGCCGCGCGACCGCGGCGTGCTCCTGCTTTCGGCATCTCCGTGGGGCGACGTCGAGAAGATCGTGAACATGTCCAATCACAAAGCCGTCGATCTCACCGAGGAGAAGCGCTCGACGCCGACCGCCATCGAGCTCGATCCCGGAATGTACTCCGTGACCGTGCGCGGACCGAATGCCAGTAAGACCGTCGATGTGAACATCGAGGCCGGCAAGCGGACGCGCCAGCGGATCGAAACCGCAAGCGTGAACTACGACGAGCTCGAAAGGGAAGTGAAGCCCCAATGAAACGCGTGCGACTGATCACGATTGCGCTATGCGCGGTCTTGACGGCCGGCGTGGCGCTGGCCTCGTGGTACGACGACTACGACGCGGGACTGAAGGCATTGCACGACGGCCAATTTCAGGTCGTGGTGCAGAAAATGACCTCTGCGCTGAGCGGCAATTCGAAAGAGAGCAACAACGCTCGTACGTACGGCGCCATCTTCATCAACTACCACCCCTACTACTACCGGGGGGTCGCGTACATGAACCTCGGGAAGTACAAGGAAGCAGAGGCTGATCTGGAAAGGACCAGCGGTCCGGGGGCGGTCGACCGCGGTTCAGTCGATGCCTTGATGCGAGAAGTGAAGGCGAAGCTTGCCGAGGTGAGCACGCAGCCGCCAGTCACGGAGACAGTTCGACCGGTGCCGACGCAGACTGTCGCACCGCCGCCGATCACTCCAGCGATGGACAACGCATTGCGCTCACGCGCAGAGAGAGCGGTCGGCGAAGCTCGATCTCATCTGCAGAGCGCGCAGCAGCGGAGGGCCACCGCTTCGCCTGAGTACGGAAAAGCGCTCGACCAATTCAGCCAGATGAACACGCGCTTCGCGAACGCGAAATCGAACGACGACCTGAACACCGTTATCGCGATGACGGACAACGTGATCATGTACGCCGACTCCGCGCAGGCGGCGGCCGTTGCGGTCACGACGACACAGCCTCCGACGACCTCGACCGCGCGCGCGACTTCCGCTACGCAGGCCGTGCTGGGCGACACAACGCGTCGTCTCCGCCGTGCCTTTCAGAATTACTTCAACGGTGATTTCGACGAAGCGACACGCGACTTTCAGTCTCTCGCGAACGACATGCCCAAGAACGCCTGGATCTGGGCGTTTCTCGGTGCGTCGCAATATTCGCAGTACGCGTTCGAAGCGGACGAGACGTACAAGGCCTCGGCGATCAGCGCGTTCCGCAAAGCGAAGGCGTACGGAAAGTGGAAGGACGGTCTTCCCGAGAAATACTTCTCGAAGAAGATCCGCAAAGCCTTCAAAGAAAACGCGGGCTAAAAAATGGAGGACAGGCGATCTCGCCTGTCCTCACGACTCACTATTCGTAATCCGGACCGCCCATTCCGCCGGTGCTGCCCCCGCCGGGCTCACCTTCGCCCGTGCGGCTGGGCATCATCCCTCCGACCGATGAGCCGAGGTTGCCGGCGCGCTCTTTGACCTGATCCACGACGCGGCTGATGACGCTTCGGGATGGCGGTGTCGTCGCCGTTGCGCCGGCTGGCATCGTTGTCGGAGCCGTGCGCTTGGGAGCGGCCTTGCGTGCCGGCGCCGAACGCTTCGCCGGACGGCGCGCCGCGGCCTTCCGGCTGCGGCCCTTCGTGCTCTTCCTGCTGGAAGCGCGGCTCTTCGAAGAGCGCTTCTTCGATGATTTCCGGGAGGAGCTCCGTCCGCGTTTGCTCGAAGATCTCTTCTTCGAAGATCTGGAGGAGCTCTTCTTCCTTGCGGCCATGTGTTGTCTCCTTCTCAAAGTGTCGGTGTCGGGGGCTGGTGGTGCACGCGTTGCACGGGTGAACAATGTAGACGAACATGTCGCGATTGTCACGCGTGAGACTGCCGCGTTGGACGCTCGTCATCGCGGTCATCGCGTTCATCGCGATCGAGTCGTTCTTCGGCTATCTCGCCTTCCTCAATTACCGCCTATCCCGGGAGCTGGTTCACGGGAGTTGGCGCGATCCCACCGTCGTAGTGTCGGCCGCGGGAAGGCGGGAGCAGGAGGTCATGCGCCTCTACGGCGTCGACTGGAGAGTGACGGCGCCAGTGAGCCTCGATTCCCTCCCGCGCTACGTGTCTGAAGCCTTCATCGCCGCCGAGGATGTTCGGTTTCGGCACCATGTGGGCGTCGACCCGATCGGCATCATCCGCGCGCTCATCGCCAATGTGCGCGGTGGTGGGATCGTCCAGGGCGGCAGCACGATCGATCAGCAGATCATCAAATCGCGCTTCCTGTCACAGGAGAGAACGTGGCGCCGAAAGTTCGTGGAGTTGTTACTGGCTGTGATTCTCGAGGCGCGATTGAGCAAGGACGAGATCCTCGAGCTCTACCTCAACGAGGTCTATCTCGGCCACTCCGGCGGCAGCCCGGTTCTCGGCGTCGACGAAGCTTCGCGTCTGTATTTCGCGAAGCCGGCGGAGCGTTTGCGCGTCGACGAAGCGGCGCTCCTGGCCAGCATCATCCGCGCTCCCAATCGTGACAACCCGCAAAAGCGACCCGATCTCGTGCGTGCCCGGCGCGACGCCATCCTGCGCGTGATGCTCGATCATCGTTGGATCGATGACGCGGACTATCGCAGCGCTGTGGCGCGCCCGGTCGACTTCGTCGGCGGCTCAGTGCCCCAACCGCCGTTTCCTTACTACCTGCGCGCAGTGCGATCGGAGATCGTCAAGCGAATCGGCGTTCGCTCCGTCATCGAAGGCGGGCTGACGATCGTCTGCGAGATCGATCCCGTGGCGCAGCGTGCCGCCGAGCGCGTGGCCTTGCGCGCGCCGGAGCAGCTCGAGTCGCGATTCTCCTGGATCCGCGCGCAGTCGCGGCAGGAACCGCTGGAGGTGGCGATTCTCTCCGTCGATCCGCGCAGCGGAGGCATTCGCGCGCTCGTCGGCGGTCGCGACTTCCGCCTCTCGCCGTTCGATCGCACGACGAACATGCGCCGTCAGCCGGGATCGGCGTTCAAGACGTTTGCGTACCTTGCCGCGATTGCGTCGCGGCGCGTGACCACGGCGTCGCTGTTGCTCGACGCGCCGGTCAAGATCGAGCTCAATGATCGCGAATCGTGGACGCCGCAGAATTACGACGAGCGCTATCGCGGCCGGGTGACTCTGCGCGAAGCATTCGAAGCGTCGCTCAATGTGCCGACCGTGCGCATGACGCAGCAGGTGGGACTCAGGCGCGTCGTCAACACCGCGGAGAAGTTCGGATTCACCGAAGATCTCGCCGCGATTCCGGCGCTGCCTCTCGGCGTGACCGAAGTCTCGATGCGCGAGCTCACCGCCGCCTACACACCGTTCCCGAATCTCGGCGTGCGCGTCGAACCGTATCTGCTGACGGAAGTGCGCGACCGGCATGGCCAGACGCTGTTCCGCAACAAGCCGCAGGAGAAGCGCGTGTGCGAATCGGACGTCGCGTATGTCATGCACTCGCTTCTGCGCGGCGTCGTGCGCCGCGGCACCGCATCGCGCCTGAAGCGTTATGGCCTCGCGTACGTCGCGGGCAAAACCGGCACGACGAACGATTATCGCGACGCGTGGTTCGTCGGTTACACACCCGACATCGTGACGACCGTCTGGGTTGGCTTCGATCACGGCGCACCGCTTCGCCTTTCGTCAGCCGAGGCAGCGATTCCGATCTGGGGAGCGTACATGGCTGCCGTTCCGCACATTCACGGCGAGCCGAAACCTCCCGCCGGCGTCACATTCCGCGACATCGATCCCGACACGGGCATGCTGTGGGATGAGGGATGTCCTGGTCCGGTGCATGAGGTTTTTCTCGACGGCACGGCACCGACGCGACATTGCCCGCGCGGCTTCTTCGGCGGCATCATCCGCCGCGTGTTCTTCGACCGCGAGAGCTTCGACGAACCACCGGCCATCACGTTCGAGAAGTTCCGCGAGTGGGCGAACGAGGTAGATAGGAATCGGAAGGATGTGGAGGGGTTCTTAGGACGACTCAGGAGAATATTTGGAAAAGATTAGCCGAAAGGGCCAATTTGACAGTCCAGGTTTGGAGGTCTACATTGACCGTGCTGGATTGATTTGGGGCCGCTTGCAACCAGCCTAAAAAAAGCTAAATCGCCGCCGCAGTCGATCGTGACCGGCCCCGCTTTGGCGGGGTTTTTTGTTTATGCAGGACTTCATCCAAGCAATCGCCGACGAGCACGTCTACCTCTTCGATGGAGCGATGGGGACGATGCTCTATGCGAAGGGTGTCTTCATCAACAAGTGTTACGACGAGCTGAATCTCCGCAGTCCGGAGATGGTGCTCGAGGTCCACAAGCAATACGTGCGCGCCGGCGCGGAGATCCTGGAGACGAACACCTACGGCGCGAACCGCGTCAAGCTGCGGAGCTTCGGCATCGATGAGGAGCTGCGCGAGATCAACATCGCCGGAGCGCAGGTGGCGCG
>DASXRT010000249.1:0-7879 GCA_036506455.1 Thermoanaerobaculia bacterium | reverse complement strand
ACGGTGTGATCGTCTTCCTCGGTTGGAACTTCGCGAGGATCGTTCCCCGGCGTCCCATCGGGATTTCCTGCAGGATCGAGCCCGCCGGATCGACCGCGGCGGAGATGCCGGTCGTGCCGGCGCGCAGCAGATAGCGATCGTCTTCGATAGCGCGGAGCCGCGCCTGATTCAGATGCTGCCGCGGAGCGGACGTCCCGTCGTACCAGGCGTCGTTCGTGATCGTCACGAGCACGTCGGCGCCATTGCGCACCTGCGTGGCGGTGATCTGCGGGAAGACGACTTCGTAGCAGATGGCCGGGCCATAGCTCAATTGTCCGCGCAACGGACGATCGTTCGTGCCGAACTCGAACTCGCCGACGGCGCGCACGAGTTTCTTCGCAAAGAAGAGCATCTTGCGCAGAGGCACGTACTCGCCGAACGGCACGAGCCGGATCTTGTCGTAGTGCCCGATCGTGCGGCCGCCGCTGACCAGAAACGCGGCGTTCCAGAGCTTGTTGGCCTGCCTAGCGTCTTCAGCGACGGATCCGAGGATGATGTCGGCGTCGCGCGTGCGCGAGATGGATTCGATGGCGTCGCGATAGAAGTCGGTCGTCCCGAACGACAGCGGCACGGTCGATTCCGGCCACACGACGATCGTCGCCCCCTGATTGATCGCCTCCTGGGTCATTGTCATCATCTGCTGATAGATCTCCGCGAGGTTCGCGTTGTCCCAACGCATCTCCTGGGAGATGTTCGGTTGCAGCAAAGCGGCGGTGATCAGCGGTGTACCGGTTGGTCTCACGATCAACTTCGATGCGACGAGACCTGTCGCCCACCAGACGAACATCAGCACGACGACGCCGGCGACTGCGAATAAAGCCGCGGCACGGCGCGGCCTCGCCAGCATGATCCACGCGATCACAACCGACGGCACGAGCGTCATCGCACCGATCAGATACGGTCCCGCGACGCGATCAAACTGAATCAGCGAGGTGAAATCGACGAGCGCGGCGGCCAGCAGGTTCCACGGAAATCCGGTCAGCAGATACGTCCGCGCGTACTCGATCGACGCCCACGCCAGCGGAACGATCAGCCATCGCCCGAGCGATACCGGACGGATTCGATTCACGACCGCGCCAAAGACGGCGCCGTAAAGACCGAGAACCATCGACATCGCCACGAAGATGAGGACGCCGAGGATGTACGGCAGACCACCGTAGTGCGACATCACGCGGACGACCCACGGCACCATGATCAGCCACGCGATCGTCTGCGAGATCCAGCCGAGGAAACATGCCTCCCATCCGCTGTGCGCCCGCGCGAGCGCGACGAGAAGAGGAATCAACGCGACGAACGCGAGGAAGCCGAGGGAGAAGTCGGGGAAGGAGAGAGCGAAGAGGACGCCGGAGAGTGCAGCGAGCGTGACGCGCGAGACGAGGTTCAGCCCTCAGCCCTCATCCCTTTTTATTGAACAGCGCGTCGAACGCCTTGCGCGCGTCGTCGGGAGAGAGGATCTTGCCCTTATCGGCCGCAAGGTCGCGCACGATTTTCGGCGAGAAGAATGTGCACTGATTCCGGGCATGTTTGTTCGGCACGCGCGCGGGAATGTTCTCCCGGCACTCCCACGTGGTGGTCGTATCGAAGAAGCGGCAGTTGCCGCACGTGTGCAGGTCCTTGCCGCACCTCAGGCACGTCTCATCTTCGGTCAGATCACCTAGATTCTGGCGAATCTGCCCGCATTGGTTGCATTTGAATGCTTCAGGGCCGAACCCGCCGGCAGTGCGTCCGCGCGGCGCGCCTTCGAGGCGCTGCGGCCGCTGGTCAGGCCGCGGTCCCGATGGGCGTGCATTGTCACCACCCGAACGATTCCCGAATGAACCTCCGTCCTGATAGCCCTTGTGTCTGTATTTGCGATCGCTCAACAGTTCACCTCATGAGTAGCCAGTAAAGAGCTCCGATGATCACGACCACGGCGATGACGAATAGGATGAGCCGGATCGCCACACGCGCCAACTTCAGAACGAACCAGATAACGAAGATGACGATGACAAGACCGAGGAGCTCGTTCGGACTCGGCATGTATGGGGAGACATTAGTGTAACAGGTTCAACCGGGAATTCACTCCACATAGGAGTTCACGTTCGTCGAGTGCGCCGGGGTGACCACGAAGAGCTCGGGGTCGTTGGTGCGGTTCTCTGTGCGCGTGTAGAACGGGATAGCCGCCCCTTCGAAGAATAGCGAGACCGATTCGCCGGGCTGCAGGTCCACTCCGAGCACCTGCCGGACAGTGCCGAGAATTGTGTAATCGGCGGGCCAGGCCAGGTCGCGAAACTCGCGCAGCTTCCCGTAAATATTGTAGACGAGCGCTTTCGCTTTCGTCTCGGTGAGCGTGCGCAGTCCGATGTTGATGCGGAACCGCGTGTCTGGAATCGTCAGGTTCAACGTCGGCGCTTGCAGATAATCGAACGGATAGAACGCCGCAGTTGCCGTGCCGAACGTTCCATTCGGCGTGTCATTGTAGAAGCGAGCCTCGACCACCGGCACCGCGTTCGTGTCGGGGACAATGTCGAGACTGCCGATGCCGGTTCGCCCAAGCTCCGCAACGATATCGTCGATGATGATCGGCGAAATCGAGTCGATGTTGTATGGCATCGATGGATCATCAGGACTAGCGGTCGAACCAGACGGATGGAATACGAGGCGCCCGCTCACCGGACCGCTCGGGCTCAGTTTGAGCGACGTTTTGAACCGGCCGCCGAAGGCTCCCGGTCCCGAACCGACAATCGGGAGGACGGCCTTGCGCGTCAGCGCGCGAAACTCCGGATCGGCTTTCAGCGTCACCACCAACGTCTCGGTGCATCCCTCCTCGAAAGGGTTCACGGCGAGCGTACGGCTGTCGAGCGCTGCCGTGACGAGGTACCAGATCTTCGTGTCCGCGCTGGCGCGGTGGTTGATGTGGAATGGCGGCGTCTTGGTGAAGTAATTGCGTGAGGTCGCGTAATTGTCGAACGACTCCTGCACCTGGTACGTGGTCAGGCCCGGAATGACGTCCCACGTCAGCGTGGAAGGATCGGCAAGGCGGAGATTCAGCGTGCAGACGGCGTGAACGGATGGAGCGAGAGCGATGAACAACAGCGCTGCCACAGCGGAACGGGACTTGATCATGGAGACCTAGATGACGAGACGCAGCGGCTGCTCGACGTACTGGCGCAAAGTCTTCAGATAGTCAGCACCGCTCGCCCCGTCGATGACGCGATGATCGCATGACATCGTGATCTTCATACGATTGCGCACGACGACCTGTCCATCGATGACGACCGGTCTTTCCTCCGCCGCTCCAATCGCCAGAATCGCCGAATTGGGCGGATTGATGATGGCGGTGAACTCTTCGATTCCCCACGCGCCGAGGTTCGAGATCGTGAACGTGCTGCCCTGATACTCGTTCGGGAGCAGCTTGCGATTCTTCGCCTTCTCGGCGAGGGCGCGGACCTCCTGGGCGATGTCGGGCACCGACTTCTGATCGGCATTGCGAATGACCGGCGTGATCAGTCCTTCCGGCGTGGCTACGGCGATGCCGATGTGGATCTGGCCATGCTGTGTGATCGCTTCGTCACCCCAGCTCGCGTTCACATTGGGATGATGGAGCAGCGCGAGCGCGGCGGCGCGGACGATGAAATCGTTGACGCTGAGCTTCGCGCCTTCGATGTCCAACATCTGCTGGCGGACGCTCAGGAGATTCGTCACGTCGTAATCGACCGTCAGATAGAAATGCGGAATCGGACCCGTCGATTCAGCAAGACGTTTGGCGATCGTGCGGCGCATCGCGGAGAGAGGGATCTGCTTTGTTTCTGGTGGAGGGGCAGGCTTGAGCCCGCCGGCCGGAGCGCTGAAGCGCGCCGCGCCACCGCCGGCATTCTTCACGTCCGCGGCGATGATGCGTCCCTGCGGTCCGCTGCCCTGAATGGCCTCGAGACTCACGCCCATCTCCTGCGCCATCTTGCGCGCGAGCGGCGACGAACGTTGTCGTCCCTCTCGAGCCGCCTTCGGCATCTGCACGACTTTTGAGCGGTCGGTACGCGGCGCTTTCATCTCGATCGCTTCGCCATACTCGCCGGTCGTGTGCTTGACGCTGTCCTTCTTATCAGTGACGCGGCGCTGTTGTTCTGGAGCGGCGGCCGCTTCGGCCGCCTTCTCGCGCGCTGCCGAAGTCGGCGGCGCCGCTCCACCACTTTCGATATTCGCCAGCACGCCGCCGACAGGAACCATCTGCCCTTCCTGCGCCTCCAGGTTCCCGAGCGTACCGTCGGCCTCGGCTTCGAGATCGAGGTTGACCTTGTCGGTCTCGATCTCCAGTACGGGCTCGCCCTTCTTGACCGCCTCCCCCGCCTTCTTGTACCAGCGGACGACTTTCCCCTCGGTCATGGCGTCGCCCATCTTGGGCATGATGATTTCGGTCATGACCGGTACATCACCTGTTTCACGGCGCGAACAATGTCTTCCTCGTGCGGCGTCGCGAGCAACTCGAGGCTGCGCGCATACGGCATCGGCACGTCTTCACCCGTCACGCGGATCACCGGCGCGTCGAGCTCATCGAACATCTGTTCGGTGACGCTGGCGGCGACCTCCGCGCCGGCGCCGAAGGGCTTCCACTGCTCCTGGACGACGATGGCGCGATGCGTTTTCGCTACCGATGCGTATGCGGGAACGAGATCGAGCGGCCGCAGCGTGCGAAGGTCGATGACCTCGCATTCGATCTGCTCTTCCTTCGACAGTTTGTCGGCGACGATGAGCGAGAGCTGCAGCATCCGGCTGTAGGAGACGATCGTGACGTCGTTTCCCTCTCTGGCGATGCGCGATTCGCCGAACGGCACGGTGAAATCGGCATCGTCCGGCACTTCGCCTTTCATGCCGTAGAGTGCGGCGCTCTCGAGAAACATCACCGGATCCTTGCCGCGGATCGCGGTCTTCAGAAGTCCTTTCGCGTCGGCCGGTGTTGCCGGAGCGACGACGTGAATGCCCGGGAAATGCGCATAGAAGGATTCGAACGACTGCGAGTGCTGCGCGGAGAGCTGCACGCCCGCGCCCTGTGGTCCGCGAATCACGACCGGCACATCGACCTGACCACCGGAGAAGTAGCGCACCTTGGCAGCGTGATTCAGGATCTGATCAGCAGCGACGATCGCGAAGTTCACCGTCATCATCTCCACGATCGGTCGCAGACCGATCATGGCCATTCCCACCGCGGTGCCGACCATCCCCGCTTCCGCGATCGGCGTATCGATGACGCGATCCGGCCCATACTTCTTGAGCATGCCGGCGGTGATGCGGAAAGTGCCTTCATAGATGCCGATGTCCTCGCCCATGATCAGGACGTTCCGATCGCGATCCATCTCCTCCATCATCGCGTCGCGAATGGCGTCGCGGTAACTCTTCTCACTCATGGTTCTCGGTCGCCGGTTGTCGGTTGACAGACGCCGGTCCATGTTCCGCGACAACGTCCGTGAACAACTCCTGCGGATCCGGCGCCGGACTCTCCTCGGCGAACTTCAATGCCTTTGCGACTTCTTCGCTCGCCCACTCCTCCATCTTCTTCACGTCGTCATCACTCAGGCCGCAGACCTCGCCGAGACGTTTGCGCACGATCACGATCGGATCGCGGTGCCTGTGTTCCTCGACCTCATCTTTCGTGCGGTACGGCTGCAGGATGTCGGCAGCGCCGTGTCCGGAGAAGCGGTACGTCACGGCTTCGATGCAGTACGGTTTCCCCGTCTCGCGCACTTGCCGCACGATGCGATCGGCGACGCCGCGTACGGCGAAGACATCCTGACCGTCGACTTTCTCCGATTGAATGTTGTAGGCGCGAACGCGCGCGGCCAGATCGGTGAGCGCGGAGTGTCGTTCGACGGATGTGCCCATCGCATAACCGTTGTTCTCGATGATGAAGACGATCGGGCACTTCCCGTCTTTTCCCCACAGACCGGCCATGTTCATCGCTTCATGGAACGAGCCGATGTTCATCGCACCGTCGCCGAAGTAGCAGACGACGATCCGCTCCGTCCCTTGATATCGCAGCGCGTAGGCCGCGCCGGTCGCAAGCGTCAGGTGTCCGCCGACGATCCCGTAGCCGCCGTAGAGACCGTGCTCGACGTCGAACAGATGCATCGAGCCGCCCTTCCCTCTCGACAGACCCGTGGCTTTGCCGAACAGCTCCGCCATGACCTTGCCGGGAACGCTGCCGAGAGCGAGAGCCTGCGCGTGATCGCGGTAGCCGCAGAAGACGAGATCGTCCTTCTGCAACGCAGAGACGATGCCGCTGGCAACGGCTTCCTGTCCGATGTAGACGTGCAGGTATCCGCCGATCTTTCCGCGACGGAATTCGCGCTCGGTAGCCTCCTCGAAGCGGCGGATGAAGATCATCTGCCGGAGGATGTCGGTCCACTCCGGCGCGCACGCTGGATCGACGACGGCCGAGGAGGCGTGCTGCTGTTTCGGCTTCGCCATGCTCGTTCGCGGATTGTATCTTGGAGTGCGGCAGCTTGCTGCCGCCTTGGGCAAGGCTACGCGTCGAGATCCGCGCGCCTCAGAATGAAACCGAGAGCGACCGCGGCCAGCACGGCCCCATTCACCGCCAGCGCGATCGAGATCGACCACCGCTGTGCGACATAACCGGCGAGCAGGTTGCCGATCGGCATTCCCCCGCGGAAGGCCAGCATGAAGATCGACATGACGCGGCCACGCATGGCATCAGTCGTGGTGAGCTGCACGAGCGAGCTGTAAAGAGAGATCACGCCGACGATGCACGCGCCGGCGAAGAACGCGATCATCAGACTGGCCGGCAGCGATCGCGATAACCCGAACCCGACGAGCAGGCAGGCAAACGCCAACTGCATCAGCAGTGCGACTCGTCCCTTTTTGGCCACGTGCGCCGTAGCGGCGACGAAGAGTGCACCGGCGACCGAGCCGACGCCGTACACCGCCATCATCCAGGCATATCCGGACGCATTGAGCTTGAAGATCGATCGCGCCACCACCGGCATGAAGGTCACGATCGGCATGCCGAGAAATGTCCCGGCGAATGCGAGAAAGGTGAGGAGCAGCAACGTGCGGCGCGAGGTCACGAAAGCGAAGCCGGCCCTCATCTCGTCGAAGATGCCGCTCTTCACTTCGCTCGAGATCACCGCCGGCGAACGGATCAGAAGCAAGGCGACGATCACAGCGATGAACGACAGCCCGTTCAACGCGAAGCAGATCGCCGCTCCCCACGCCGCCATGGCGATGCCGGCGAGGATCGGTCCGATCACGCGGGCCAGATTGAACTGCATCGAGTTCATCGCGATCGCGTTCGACACGTCTTCGCGTTTCACCAGCAGCGGCAACAGAGAGATATAGGCCGGTCCACTGAACGACTGCGCGCTTCCGGTCAGAAAGGAGAGCAGGAAGATGTGCCAGACCTTCACCGATCCCGACCAGATCAGCACAGCTAGGATGAAAGCAAAGGACATCTGCAGGTACTGCGAGAGGAGCATGATCTTGCGGCGCTCCACCCGATCGGCGACGACGCCACCGAAGAGCGAGAACAGCAGCATCGGTCCGGTGGCGAGGAAGCCGTCGACGCCGAGGAGAAAGGCGGAGTTCGTCATGCTCAGGACGACCCAGCCCTGGGCGACGGTCTGCATCCACGTACCGACGGTCGATGTGAACGCGCCGAACCAGAGCAGACGAAAGTCGCGATAGTGGAGCGCGCTGAACGTCCGCGCCAGGCGGCTGCGCGGCTGTGGGGCGACTCTCGCTGTCGACTCGAGTGTCTCTTCCTGCGGGAGCGATGCGCTCATGCGCGGATCTTCAGCCTCGCATTCGTTCCCGCTGTGTGGGCGTGACAGATGGCGATGGCGAGGGCGTC
>DASXRT010000248.1:0-10723 GCA_036506455.1 Thermoanaerobaculia bacterium | reverse complement strand
AAGGCTAAGCGGCGGGGACTCGCGCCGTCGCGCGCTCCAGCAGCTCACGAACTTCTTCGTCGGTGGTCTGATCGAAGTTCTCGTACCAGAGCCCGACGGCGCGGAATGGTTCCGGTGTCATCGCGCAGATGATCTCGTCGACTTCATTGCGAAAATCGTCGCAGGTCTCGCGCGCTGCCACCGGCACGGCGACGATCACTTTGGAGGCGCCCTCCTGCCGGAGCGCGGCCGCCGCCGCGCGCATCGTCGAGCCGGTCGCCAGCCCGTCGTCGATGACGATGACTTTTTTTCCTTTGACGTCGAGCGGCGGCCGGTTGCCGCGATAGTCGCGCTCGCGCCGCTGCAACTCGATGATCTCGCGCTGCGCGACAGCCTCGATCGCCTTCGGCGGGATGCCGAGGTGATCGACGACGTCGCGGTTGATGACGCGCACGCCGCCTGAGGCAATCGCCCCCATGGCCAGCTCCTCGTGTCCAGGGACGCCGAGCTTGCGAACGATAAACACGTCGAGCGGCGCGCCGAGCGCGAGTGCAACCGGATAGGCGACCGGCAGTCCGCCGCGCGGCAAAGCGAGCACGATGGCGTCGCGGAAGTCCTCGCCGCGGCTTTTCAGAATGCGCGCGAGGTCTTCACCCGCCTCGTAGCGGTCGCTGTAACGTCTCACCGAGATCTGCTCATGCAAACTTCTCGCTCAATTACCGGCCGAGGGCCTCGAGGCCTGGAAAGTCACGGCGCTCCATTGCGAGCTCGGCTTTCAGACTGTCACGATCGCGAAAGATCGTCGCGACGGCCGCCACGCGGCCATTCTGACGGTAAAGGGCCGTCGCGTCGTGGGCGTCGAGTGAGCCGCGTACCTCGATCGAATCCGGCCGCGAGGCATAGCCGACATACGAAACAGTCACCTCGTAGTGCGCGCTCCAGAAGAACGGCGGGTCAACGAATTTCTCCCTGCGGCCGAGAATGGTGCGAGCCACCGCCTGCCCCTGTCGCGCCGCAAGCACCCAGTGCTCGATCCGAATGCGCTCAGCCGGGTCGCCATACGGCCATCGCGCGACATCGCCTGCTGCGTAGACATGCGCCGCGCTCGTCTCGAGGAACTCGTTGACGACGATGCCGTTGTCGACGGTGAGCCCTGCGCTCGTAGCGAGCTCGATCGACGGAACGACACCGACTCCGATCACGACGAAGTCGGCGTCGAGACGCTCCCCGTCATCGAGAATGACCGCGTTCTTCTCGATCGACTTCG
Source organism: Thermoanaerobaculia bacterium (assembly GCA_036506455.1). Taxonomy (GTDB): domain Bacteria; phylum Acidobacteriota; class Thermoanaerobaculia; order Gp7-AA8; family Gp7-AA8; genus DASVHS01. The sequence goes on along the minus strand of DASXRT010000248.1, from coordinate 9,477 downwards.
GCGTGCGACCGAGTCGGAAGCGAACGCCTTTCGATTCGTGCAGCCGGCGTATGAAGTCACCGAGCTCGCGACCGAGAACGCGTTCGAGCGGACGCTGTTCGGGGCCGACGACCGTGACGTCGAGTCCGCGCGCACGCATCGACGCCGCGACTTCGAGACCGATGAAGCTCGCGCCGATCACCACCGCGCGCGCCGCAGACGTCGCTCGTGCGATCAGACGCTTGCTGTCGTCGAATGTGCGGAGGTAGTAAACATGCGCTGCATCCGCACCAGGGATATCGAGCCGGCGCGGCGTAGCACCGGTAGCCAGCACGAGCGCGTCGTAGCGGATCGACTCGCCGGTGGAGATTGAGATCGCTCCGCGGCTCGGAGCGATGCCCGTGACGTTCGCACCCAGGCGAAGCGTGATCTCATTTGCGTCGTACCACTCACGCGGTTGAAGCGGGATCCATTCCTCCGGAGCATTCCCGGCCAGGTAGTCCTTCGACAGATTCGGTCTGTCGTAAGGCAGCGATTCATCACGGCTGATGAGCACGATCGGGCCGCCATGCCCTTCTTTCCGTAGCGTGTGTGCGCAGAAGACACCGGCAGCGCCCGCACCGACGATGACGACGGTGCGCTCGCGAGTGTTGGCGACAGGCGCCGGCGCCTGTCCGCCACTCTTCTCTCGGACGAAGAGTCGATCACCATCACGATCGATGCGCCAGACATCAATCGATCGCATCGCCGGCGCGGCAATGGCGTCACCCGTTCTCAGATTGAAACAGGCGTGATGCCATGGGCAGTGGACGGTGTCGTCTACGAGGAGACCCTCGGCGAGCGGCCCGCCGTAATGCGTGCACGTACTGGAGACGGCGAAGATCTCGTCACCGCGTCGAGCGAGCAGCACCGCCTCGCCACCGCTGTGGCCGGCGATCATTCCGCCATCGGGAACATCAGCGAGAGGAATCCCGCGAGCGAGGTCAGGACCGGCCGGTGGAGTTTGTTCGCTCACACTATTCAACCTTGATCAGACGAAGGAACTCGGAGCGCGCGATCGCGTCGTTACGCAGGACGCCGCGCATCGCGGAAGTAATCATGTCGGTCTCCGGCTGTCTGACGCCGCGGCATCCCATGCACAGATGATGGGCGCGGATGACGACTGCCACACCACGCGCGTCGAGATGCGTTTCCACGGCGTCGGCGATCTCACGCGTCAGCCGCTCCTGGATCTGCAGGCGCCGCGCAAAGCAGTTCACGAGACGAGCGAGCTTGCTGATGCCGACGACTTTGCCGGGAAGGTAACCGACGGAAGCGTGACCAAAGAACGGCAAAAGATGATGCTCGCAGGTCGAGTAGAACGAGATGCCGCTGAGGATGACCATCTCGTCGCACTCTTCGTCGAACATCGTGCCGAGGATCTCTGCAGGATCTTCCCGGTAACCGGCGGTGATCTCACGCCACGCACGCGTCACGCGCGCGGGTGTTTCGAGCAAGCCATCGCGCGACAGATCTTCGCCGATAAATCGAAGAATCGTCGCCACCGCTTCTTCCGCTACCGCCTCGCTGACGAACGATTCCCGAACGACTGCAGACTCGCCAAAGCGCATTCACTCTCTCCTTCGCAACATCAGTCGAAGGATTAGATGTGCGTCTGGCGTGATCGTGACACTTACCAGCTTCGGCGCAGGGGATCGCGCCGCCGGTCGTCGGGTGTGGCGTCGCCATCGCCGGCAAACTCGTCGTAGTCCTCGAACTGCTCGGGCGTCTGAATCAGAGTGTCCTCCTCATCATCAAACGTCTCTGATCGTTTCCGAGGCCCCGTGTGACGATCCGTTGTTTCCACTCGCATGATGAAAGCGCCTGCAACGGCTGTACCGTATCGAGCTCCGTATTTGGAATGGAGCAGCTTTCCTGGAAGAGCAGCTCGAATGCGCTGCGAAGCGGCAAACCCGCCGCGGAACTGATCCGCGACGCGTTGCGAGCGTATTTGAGCGATCGGCCGGGCAAACTTCCCCCCGGTGGCGGAGCATTCCGAAGCGGCCGCAAAAACACTGCGGAACGAGCCGAGGGAGTCTTGCGCAGCTCGCGGTTTGGCGAGGATTGATTGAGTGGCAGTCCTGATCGATACGGGAATCCTCTACGCGTACTACGATCGCAGCGACTCCTGGCACAAACGCACGCTGAAGCTCTTCCAGGCCGAGCAGGGAGGACTGTTAGTTCCCGCTCCGGTGATTCCCGAAGTCGATCACTTACTCGGAAATCGGTTGGGTAAGGCGGCGCAAGCGGCACTGTACGAGGGCCTCAGCGGAGGAGACTATTTCGTCTTCGATCTGCCGCGTGAGAAGTACAGCCGAGTCGCCGAGTTGAACCAACGGTTCGCCGATCTGTCCCTCGGCTTCGTGGATGCCGCCGTCATGGCGATCAGCGAAGTACTCGAATTGCCTCGGATCGCGACGATCGACCGTCGCGTCTTCGGACCCCTCGCCGCGGCATTCTCGCTGCAACTCCTTCCTTGAATCACTCCTCTCCCAGCAACGCCGCGTGCGCGAAGTGGCCAACGACCGCGGGTCTCAAGTTCCAGATCTCGCGAGCGTACTGCGTGATCGTGCGGTCCGACGAGAATTTGCCGAGGCGGGCGATATTCAGAAGCGATTTGCGCAACCAGGAGATGCGATCGCGATAGACGACGTCCACACGTTCCTGCGCGTCGATATATGACTGCAGATCGGCCATGTGCATGTAGTCGTCACGCGTGGAGAGCAGTTTCGCCACGATGGGACGAAACAGGTCCTTGTCGCCGCGGGAGAAATGGCCCGAAGCGATCGAGTCGACGACACGTCGCAGCGCGCGATTGGCGGCGAGATACATCTGCGGATCGTAGCCGCGCGCGACCAGATCGATCACTTCATCGGACCGCAAACCGAAGATGAAGATGTTCTCCGCGCCGACTTCGTCGCGGATCTCGATGTTCGCGCCGTCGAGCGTGCCGATCGTCAGCGCGCCATTGAGCCCAAGCTTCATGTTGCCGGTTCCCGACGCCTCTTTCCCCGCCGTCGAGATCTGCTCCGACAACTCCGCCGCCGGAATGATCGCCTCGGCGAGAGAGACGCGGTAATCCGGAAGGAAGACGACTCGGAGGGACTCGCGCGTGCGAGGGTCGGCGTTGACGACCTCTCCGATCGAGTGAATCAACTTGATGATCAGCTTGGCCATGAAGTAGCCGGGCGCCGCTTTGCCGGCGAAGATGAACGTGCGCGGCGCGAGTGGCTCCGCGCCGTCTTCGACGATGTGCCAGTAGCGATGAACGATTTGCAGCGCATTGAGGAGCTGCCGCTTGTATTCGTGAATACGCTTGACGTGAACGTCGAACATCGACAGTGGATCGATGGCCGTGCCGGTCAGCTCTTTCGTCAAACGCGCCAGCGCGACTTTGTTGCGCCGTTTCACCGCTTCGAGCCGATCGAGCAGCGAGATGTCGTCGGCGAAGATCTCCAACTGCCTCAGCCGGTCCAGATCGGTGATCCAATCGTCGCCGATGTACTTCGTGATGAGCGCTGAGAGCGGCCTGTTCGCATGGACCAGCCATCGGCGCGGCGTCACGCCGTTCGTCTTGTTGTTGAAACGCTCGGGGTAAAGGCGATGGAGCTCCGGCGCGAGCGTCGTCGTCACGAGTTTTGTGTGCAGCTTGGCTACGCCGTTGACGGAGTGGCTGCCGGCCATAGCGAGATTCGACATCCGCACTTCACCGTCGGAGATGATCGCCACGTGTTGCTGCATGTGAAGGTCGCCGGGAAATCGCCGCTCCACCTCGGCGAGGACGCGACGGTTGATCTCCTGAATGATTTGGAGATGCCGCGGCACGATCCTCGACATCAGCTCGATCGACCACGTCTCCAACGCCTCGGGCAGCAGCGTGTGATTGGTGTACCCGAGCGTGTCCACGGTGATCGCCCACGCTGATTCCCACGGCAGACGCTCCTCATCGACGAAGATGCGCATGAGCTCAGCGACGGTCAGCGCCGGATGCGTGTCGTTCATCTGGATCGCCACCTTCGATGCGAACTGATCGAACGAGTCGTGCGCGTCTTTGTAGCGTTTGATGATGTCCCGTACCGAGCATCCGACGAGGAAGTACTCCTGCAGCAAACGCAGCTCGCGGCCCGAGGCGACGAGGTCCGACGGATAGAGGATCTTCGAGATCGCTTCGGTCGCAATCTGACCCTGCACGGCGCGGATGTAATCGCCGCTATTGAAAATGCCGATGTCGAATTCGTCGGACGAACGCGCGGAGAAGAGGCGCAACACGTTCACGGTCCGGCCGCCATAACCGACGATGGGCATGTCGTGCGGCACACCGATGAGCATCTTGAAGTCGACCCATTTCGGCGCGTACGCGCCCTTGGCATCGTGAAGATGCGCGATGTTGCCGTACACGGGAACGGTCACCGCTTCATCGAGGCGCTCGATCAGCCACGGTGATCCACCGGAGAGCCAGTGATCGGGCTTCTCGTGTTGGTAGCCGTTGACGAACGTCTGTTTGAAGAGTCCGAACTCGTAGTTGATGCCGTAGCCGAAACCGGGATAGTCGAGCGTCGCCATCGAATCGAGAAAGCAGGCCGCGAGACGACCGAGGCCTCCGTTGCCGAGGGCGGCGTCGTCTTCGAGCGACTGCAGTTCTTCGAGGTCCTCGCCCAGCTCCCCGACGATCGCATGCGCTTCGTCGTAGATACCGAGGTTCGTGAGGTTGTTCCCGAGGGCGCGGCCCATGAGGAACTCCATGGAGAGGTAGTAGAGACGCTTGGCGTCCTGCTCGCGATAGCGGCGTTCGCTCTCGCGCATCGCATCGAGCGAAGGACGGCGCACGGCGACGGAGAGCGCCTGCAATCGCTCGCGATGGGAGGCTTCGCGCCACACGCGACCTTTGGAGTAGCGAAGATAGAGCTCGATGCCCTCGCGCAGCGAGACGTATTCGCGGCTCGGACCGGGTTCGGGAACCGGTGTCACGCCGCACGCACTCCGAACTTCTCCGCGACCTCGACGATCGCGCCGATGGCACGATCGAGATGTTCGCGCGTGTGCGCGGCGCTGACCTGGCAGCGTAGACGGGCCTGGCCTTGCGGCACGACGGGATACCCGAATCCCGAGACGTAGATACCGCGGTCGAGCAGCTCGGCCGACATCGAGATCGCCTTCGCAGTGTCGCCGATGATGATCGGTACGATCGGGTGGATGCCCTCGCGAACGCTGATGCCTTTCGAAGTGAGCTGGCGGCGAAAATAGTTCGTGTTCTCCCGCAGCTTCGTGACGAGGCTCGTATCTTTCTGCAGGAGATCGAACGCCGCGAGCGAGCCCATCACGACCGCCGGCGGAAGTGTGTTCGAGAAGAGATACGGGCGTGATTTCTGACGGAGATATTCGACGAGCACCCTCGGACCTGTGGTGAAGCCGCCGTGCGAACCGCCCAGCGCCTTTCCGAGCGTCGACGTGTACGCGTCGATCTTTCCGAATACTCCGAGCTCCTCCGCTGTGCCGCGTCCGGTTCTGCCCAGGACTCCGGTGCCATGGGAATCGTCGACGACGAAGAACGCTTCGAGCTCGCGCGCGAGCGAAACGATCTCGGGAAGAGGCGCCAGCGAACCCTCCATCGAGAAGACGCCGTCCGTCACGACGACTCTGTTGCGCACGTCACGTGTCGCTTCGAGTGCGCGACGGAGATCGGCCACGTCGCGATTTTTGAAGCGCTCCTTTCGCGCTTTCGAGAGGCGCATTCCGTCGATGATCGACGCGTGATTCAGCTCATCGGAGACGATGGCATCGTTCTCCAGCGCGATCGTCTGAAACAGCCCTTCGTTCGCGTTCCAGCACGACCCGTAAAGGATCGTGTCCTCGGTATCGAAGAATCGAGCGATGCGCTGCTCGAGGTCGTGATGAATCGTTTGCGTCCCGCAGATGAATCGGACGGAAGCGAGGCCGTAGCCGTAATCGCGCTCCGCTTTCTCCGCGGCCTCGACGATCGCCGGATGATCAGCGAGTCCGAGGTAGTTGTTCGAGGTCAGCATGATGACCTCGCCCTTGCCTGCGACTTCGACGACGGGACCTTGCGGGGATTTCAGGGGAAGCTCGCGCTTCAGAGTGCCCGCTGTTGCCATCTGATCGAGCTCGGATTTTAAGGTCGATAGGAGTGACATCTTTGGAGTGCGGCGGCTTGTCGCCGCCTTGGAGCGGAGGGCGGTGGCGAGCCACCGCACTCCAAGGCTATTCGTTATCGTATTTGAGATCGCGCCGGAAACACCGTTGATTCTCGATGTCGAAGACGACGCAGGAGTCGATCGGCCGCGAGTAAACGTGCATGCTGACCGCCGGCTCCTGCCACTCCGCCAGATTCTTGATGCAGTGAATGGTCTGTTTCTTGTCGACGGTGTTGAGCGGTCCGCCGGGAATGGCCAGCTCGTTGTGCAGATGCTGCATCTCGATCTCGGTGGCGCCGGCCAGACAATCCATGCCCACGACCTGCTCGTTCTCCGGCCGGTTGCAGCTCACCTTTCGATAGTTCTCGACGAGCAACTTCCCTTCGATCATCGTCATCCAGCCGAGCTGCCCGTTGTGCGTATGCAGTGGCGTAACCGTGCCCGTCGGCCAGCAGATCAACATCACTTCGATCATGTCGTTGCGAAAGATCTTGTTCCGCGTGTGGCGATCGGGAACCCACAGCTTGTACCGCTCGAGATCCTCGGGGCGAATCTCATACGCCACGAGGTAGTCGTAGATCTTCTGCTTGGTGATGACTCCCTCGGAGAGCCGCCTGATGCCGTCGACGAATTGCTCGGCCGAAATCGGAGTCGGGGAGTAGATCGGCTGGGGAACCGCGGTGATATTCTGCGTATCCATCGCCTTCAACCCTCCGTCGGATTCACTATAGCGCCAGGGAGCAATTTCCGCACCGTGATGCGATAAGATTCGCCGCACTCGCCGTCAACAAATCAAAGGAGGATGTATGAAAAGAGGCTACTTAGCCATCTGTCTACTCTTTATCGCCGCCGGGGTCTTCGCTCAGATGACGCCAATGCCAAAGCCGGAGCTCTACCTCATCCACGAAGAGGTGGCCCGGCCGTCGATGCTGTCGCAATACGAGTCGGTCACGCGAGATTTTCTAAACGCCTTCACCGAGAAGAAAGCTGATCCGAAAGTCTGGGGAATGAACCTCTACATGACGAACGACATGCACTACATCTACGTCATTCCCATTTCCAACTGGGCGGTCATGGACGCGATGCCACAGAACTGGGCGTCGATGAGCCAGGCCATTGGCAAAGACCGCTGGCGCGACCTGATGACTCGCGGCAACAGCGCGATCTACTCATACGACGAGACGGTGGCCGTGCGCCGTCCCGATCTATCGTACGTTCCCGCGAACCCGCGGTTGAAGCAGGACGAGCAGAAGTTCGTGCACCTGATGTTCTATTACATCGATGCCGCAAAGACCGACGAAGCAGAGCAGGTGGCGAAGGACTACGCCGCGCTTTTCAAAGCGAAAAACATCACCGAGCCGTTCACGGTTTTTCAGGCTTTGAGCGGCACCGACCTTCCGCTGTATGTCGTGTCGGTTCCGGCGAAGAGCGCCTCCGATTACTACGCGACCGATGACCGGGTGAATGCCACCCTCGGCGCCGACATCCGTCCGCTTCAGGCGCGCGCGATGAGCGTCGCCCGCAAGCTCGATTATCGCGATGCGACGTATCGTCCGGATCTCTCCTATCCCCTCCCCGCATCGATGACGGCGTCGAAATAAGCCGCAATCCGGAGGCCGGTTGAGAACCGGCCTCCACACTGCTAGTCTGCGCGACCGCAAATGCCGGACAAAATTCGGAATCTGGCCGTCATCGGCGCGCAGTGGGGCGACGAGGGGAAGGGAAAGATCGTCGATCTGCTCTGCGAGCGCTTCGACGTCGTCGCTCGCTATCAGGGCGGTCACAACGCCGGTCACACAGTCAAGTTCGCCGATCAGCATTACGCGCTACGTCTCATTCCCTCGGGCATTCTCCACCGCGACAAGCTCTGCATCCTCGGCAATGGCATGGTCATCGATCCGGAGGCACTGCTCGAAGAGATCGAGAAGCTGCGCGGGATGGGCGTGCACATCGACGACAACCTGAAGGTCAGCGAATCGGCGCACGTCATCCTGCCGTATCACAAGGCGCTCGACCTGGCGCGCGAGAGCGCGGCCGGCGACGCGAAGATCGGTACGACGGGGCGCGGCATCGGACCGGCGTACGAGACGAAAGTCAGCCGTTACGGAATCCGCGTGGCGGACCTTCTCGATCCGGATATCCTCGGCGAGAAGATCGAGCTCGCTTGCGCAGAGAGGAATCCCGTGCTGCAGATCTATGGGAGGGAGACGTTCGAGCCGCGACAGCTCATCGATTCGTATGTGCGCTACGGCGAGGTGCTCGCGCCACGCATCACGAACGCCACACTGCTGATCAACGAGCAGATTCGAGCCGGCAAAGCTGTCATGTTCGAGGGCGCGCAAGGAACGATGCTCGATGTCGATCACGGCACGTATCCGTTCGTCACCTCGTCGAGTACCGTCGTCGGCGGCGTCTGCACCGGTCTTGGCGTGGCCCCGAAACACATCCATCAGGTCGTCGGCGTGGCCAAGGCGTACACCACGCGCGTCGGCGCAGGCCCATTCCCGACCGAGCTCAATGAGGCCCGCGGCGAACATCTGCGCAAACGCGGCAACGAGTTCGGCACGGTCACCGGACGGCCGCGCCGCACGGGATGGCTCGATCTGCCAGTTCTTCGCACATCGGCGATGCTCAACGGCATCGATGGCATCGCCCTGACGAAGCTCGATGTGCTCGACGACTTCGAGGAGATTCCGGTTTGCACCGCGTACAGAGTTCGCGGTGAAACGTGGAAAACGTTCCCCACATCTGTCGTCGAGCACTATCAGCCCGACTACCGCACGATGAAAGGCTGGCGTCGCTCGACGGCCGGCGTGACGTCGTACGACGCATTACCGCAGCAGGCAAAGGATTACGTGCGATATATCGAGGACGAGCTCGCGATTCCGGTGACGATCATCTCCACCGGACCGCGGCGGGAAGAGACGATCGTGCGCGCGTGAGATATATGCTCTCGCCCATGCGCAAGAGCACATCGCTGTTCGCAATCGCTAGGCTCTGACTCGCGACAGGAGTCGATACAGCAGCGCTGTCCCGAAACCCCACGCCGCGTTGACGATCGGTCCGATCATCATCCGTTTCGGATTGAAGCCGGACGCCATCGGCTGATGCTTCAGCGGCGCGACGATGAACCACGCGACGAGAGTCGGCGCGATCGCACCGAAGATGATCGCGATCACATAGTACGCGGCCCCGCGGCGGCGATCGATGATCGGGATCATGATCGCGCCCCACACTCCACCCCAGAACGAGAGCGAGATGACGGCGGGAACGCCAAACGGCGGCACCGGCTTCATCGGCCACGGAG
>DASXRT010000247.1:0-1902 GCA_036506455.1 Thermoanaerobaculia bacterium | reverse complement strand
GAACCAGGGCGGCGGCAAGCCGCCGCACTCCAAAAGCTGGCATGGGGGTAGAATGTCCCACTCATTCATGCGACTGCTGCTGATCAATCCCCGGGCCCCGGAGAGCTTCTGGACTTTCCAATGGGCCCTCGACAATGTTCTGCCCGGTAAGCGCGCCGTCAATCCGCCGCTCGGGTTAGCGACGCTGGCCGCGCTCACTCCGAAGTCGTGGGAGATCGAGATCGTCGACGAGAACATCGAGTCGATCCCGCTCGATCCCCGCGCCGATCTCATCGGCGTCTGCGGCATGGGCGTGCAGTTCCCGCGTCAGCGCGAGCTGCTCGCGTACTACCGCTCGCGCGGTTACTACGTCGTCGCTGGCGGAAGCTACGCGTCGCTCGTTCCCGAACAGTACGAGTCGCTCGCCGACAGCGTCGTCGCCGGCGAGGCGGAGATGATCTGGCCGGAGTTCTGCGCCGACTTCGAGATGGGCCATCCGCAGAAGCTCTACAAAGAGACGCGCGAGGTCTCGCTGCACGACTCCCCCGCTCCGCGCTACGACCTCTTGAAGCTCGATCGCTACACGATGGTGAGCATGCAGTTCTCGCGCGGCTGTCCGTTCCGCTGCGAGTTCTGCGACATCATCATCATGTTCGGCCGCAAGCCGCGCACGAAGACCATCGATCAGGTGCGCGCGGAGCTCGACCTGTTGCGCTCCCTCGGCGCGCGCAATCTGTTCTTCGTCGACGACAACTTCATCGGCGATATCCCGCGGGCGCGCGAGCTGCTCAAAGCCATCGCCGACTACCAGCGCGAACACGATTACCCGTTCCGATTCGGAACCGAGGCGTCTCTGAATCTCGCACAGCACGAAGATCTGATGACGCTCTTCAACGAGGCCCACTTCAACTGGGTGTTCATCGGCATCGAGTCGCCCGATCCCGAGAGTCTCAAAGAGACGCTGAAGCTGCAGAATCTGCGCGAGGACATCCTCGTCTCGCTGAAGAAGATCTACGCGCACGGCATCGACATCTTCGCCGGCTTCATCATCGGCTTCGACCACGACACCACCGCCGCCTTCGATCACCAGAACGACTTCATCATGGCCTCGGGCATTCAGGTGGCGATGGTCGGTCTGCTCACGGCGCTGCCGCGCACGCCACTTTACGAGCGGCTGAAGAAAGACGGCCGCCTCCTCGACCTCGAATCCGTCGACAACACCCGCCTCGGCACCAACGTGGTGCCGAAGTCGATGACGATGGAAGAGATGAAAACGGGCTACCAGCACCTCTACCGGCGGCTGTCGTCGCACCGCGCCATCGCCGATCGGATCCGCACGAAGATGCACTACCTGCGCATCGCCGGACAGCAGGTTCCCTACTCGCGATTCGATCTCGTGCGCATCGCCACGCGATTCTTCACGAAAGGGATCTCGGCGGGCGGATTCAACCGGTGGTGGCATTTCCTGCGCACCATGGCGGCGGCGAAGGCGCGCCAGATGCCGTTCGTCATCAGCGAATGGATCACCGGTCTCTCGATGAAGGCGTACGCCGAGAAGTACGTCATCGAGTCGCAAGAAGTTGATCCGGTGGCGGTGGAGAGATGCACGGAGCGCCTTCGCAACAGACTGCGCGCGTGGATCGACTCCGGCGCGCTCGAGATCACCCTCGACAGCGTCCGCGCCAATCTGCGTGTGACGCTCAAGGACGCCGTCGACTCCAGCGCCGCGCGGCATATCCGCAAAGTGCTCCGTGACACGAAGGCCAACGTGACTCTGCGCATCGAAGCCTGCGACAAGGTCAAGCTGCAACGTCTCCTCAGAAAGTTGCGGCGCTACAGCGACCGCGTCTCGCTCTCCGTTGGGCAGAAACTCCATGGAATCGTGGACGTCGATACCTCGCGGTTCCACCTCGTCTTCGAGCC
>DASXRT010000246.1:0-10701 GCA_036506455.1 Thermoanaerobaculia bacterium | reverse complement strand
TGGGCGGCGGGCATCAAGCTGCGGGCGGAAAATCTGGAGCTGCTCGATCCGAAGCAACGTTACATCCTCATCGCCAATCACTACAGCTACTTCGACATCCCGTGTATCTTCGCGGCGATCCCGCAGCCGATCCGCTTCATGGCCAAGGTCAGTCTGTTCAAGATCCCGATCTTCGGATGGGCGATCGGACGCACCGGCTTCATTCCCATCGATCGCAAGAATCGCCGCACTGCGGTGAAGTCGTTCGACCTCGCCGGAGAGCGCATCCGCAGAGGAAACACGATCGTCGTGTTCGCCGAGGAAGGACGCTCGCGCGAGCGAGCCATGCGGCCATTTCAACGCGGTGGATTCCTTTTGGCGCTGAAGTCGGAACTGCCGATCGTCCCGACAGCGATCAAAGGCACGTTTGATGTTTTGCCCGCGAACTCCCTTCACGTCAAACCCGGACCGGTCACCATCACGTTGACGCCGCCGATCGCGACCGAAGGTTTGTCGGTGCGCGACAAGGAAAAGTTGTCGGAGGAAGCGCGGTCCCGAATCGCGAAGCTCGTGTTCGGCGACGCTACTGCAACTCCTTCTTCGCCACCGCAGGAAACTGAACGAACCGGCCATCCTGAAAAATGATGTCGGCGTCGAAGTTGTCCACGGCCCTTCCCTCGAAGTTCTCCGGCAGCATCTCGATGTGCTGCGCATTCCACTCGAAGCGTTTGTCGGCGCCGGCACTGACGAGGCGATAGTGCTCTCCGTCGCCTGAGACCGCGAACAGGAACGGCGTTCCCCAGGCATCCTTCTCCGGCAGCGACTTGATATAGGTTGGACTGAGGACGCCGGCAAGATCGCTGTAGGAGTTGACGATCGGATACTTGTTGGCGTCCGTCGCGTACGCTTCGGTCGCTGTCGCCACCGCGCGAAGATCGATCATCGTGCGCTTCCACGGCTCCGATATCGGATCGCCATTGGTCATTTCATCGCGAATCCTGACCGCGAGCTCCTCGAGACCGCCGGTGTTCTTCATCATGCTGCGTGCGAGCTCCGGAAAGACGCTGGCGACCTTGTGTCCGGCCGTGGTCTTGAAGAACACAACGAGATCCTTCAGCTCGGCGGAAGTGAACGTCCTGTCGAACACCGGCGCGAGCACCTCCTCGGTATACGTGGCGTAATCGATCCGCGCGAACATCTGATCGCGGAAGCGCTGCTTCTCTTCGGCCCGCTTCTTCACGATCGCTTCGTACTCCCTGCGCTGTTCGGCGGGAACCTCGTTCAGCGCGTCTTCGGGGAGAGCCGGCTCATCGCGATCGAGCATGGCATCGAGCAACGACTGCGTGAGCGCTTTCCCATCGATGACCTTGAGCAGCTCGCGGATGAGATCGCGTTTGGCCGTGTCAGCGTTCGATGGGGCAGCGAGAGCGAGGAGAGCGAGGATGACCATCAGGTGTCGCATGACGAGCCTCTTGCTCGTTGGACACCGATTTCACAGCCGGGAGAAACGATACGAAACCGCGAATCGCGGATGTAACGGTTTCGACATCTCCGCTGCGGCTCCTTTCATCGAACAGCCTCCTGAATCGTGGGCAGCTCTTCCACCAGCACCGTTCGCAGATCGAGCCTGAACACGTCGTCCTCGATCGTGCCGACGATCGGCGTTTCCAATGCCAGGAACTTCGCGTGATTTTCCGCGGCGTTGCCGGGCACCGCGATCGCGATCGAGGGAATGGTCTGGGTCGGCGTCGTGCCGCCGCCCAGGACCGAGCGGCTGTCGACGATGCGGCAGCGCGTTCCGGTGATGAGTCGTGTCGCCCGTGTGCGCAGCTCATCGACCGATGTCGCGAGCATGCGATAGATCGGAATCATCTGTTCATGCTTCGCCGTCGCGAAGGCGCGCAAGGTTGCGCCGATGATCGCATAGCTCTCCTTCCCCGCCCGTACCGCGCGCATCAGCGGATGGCGGCGGCATTGCGCGACGATCTCTTTACGGCCGAGGATCAGGCCACCCTGCGTAGCACCGATCAGTTTGTCGGTCGAGCACGTCAAAGCATCGACCCCTTTGGCGATCAGTTCGCGAATCGTGTCGCTCTTCGAGAATCCATAGTGCGACAGATCGACGACGCGTCCGCTCCCCTCGTCATAAAGCAGTGGCACCTTCTCGAAACGCGCGACGTCGGCGAGCTCGCCGACCGTGGGTGTCTCCGTGAAGCCGACGATGTCGAAGTTCGATCGATGCACGCGCAGAATCGCCGCCGTCTTTTTCGTCACGGCGTCCGCGTAATCGCGCGCCCGCGTTCGATTCGTCGTCCCGATCTCGCGCAGCTTCGCGCCGCCCTGCTGAATGACGTCCGGGACGCGGAAGCCGCCGCCAATCTCCACCAGCTCGCCGCGAGAGACGATCACTTCTTTCTTCGCCGCCGTCGCCGCGAGCAGTAACAGTGTCCCGGCCGCGTTGTTGTTGGTCAGCACCGCCGCGTCGCAGCCGAACAGCGATCCGCAGATCGCGCTCAGATGCTCGTCGCGCCGGCCGCGCTCGCCGCGCTCGAGATCAAATTCGAGGTTCGAATAGCCAGTGACGATCTGCGCCGCCTCGCTCCAGAGCGCACGATCGATCGGCGAACGTCCGAGGTTCGTGTGGACGATCACGCCGGTAGCGTTGATGACGCGTCGCAGCGTCGACGATGTCGCCGCGGCCACCCGCTCGCCGACCGTCAGAACCGCCGCGCGCTCGTCGAAATCTGCACGCGTTTTGCGGATTTCATCGAGGTGAGCAACAACGGCATTCTTGACCCGCTCCCGGCCGAACTCCGCCACGAGCGACCCGAAACCAGGCGAGGACAGCAGCCGTTCCACCGACGGGATCGATCGAAGCTTGCCGGCCTCGGAAATAACGGCCGTGGCTGGCGCTTTACGCATACCGATTCCCGCCGTATTGTAGTCGTGCGCTCCCATGATCAAGCAGGATGACGAGCTGGATAAGCTCGACGACGATATCCGCAGGGTGAAGAACAAGTACGACCAGTTCTTCGCCGGCATCCAGAAGATGCCTCCCATGACGGAGCGCCGCGCCGTCGACGTGTTCATCCACGAGATGAACAAGCAGAAGATGCGCGACAACGCCCGCCGCTTCCGCTTCAACCAGCTCGTCTCCCGCTGGAACCAGTACCGCGAGCTGTGGGGTCGCCGGATGCGTGAACGGGAAGAAGGCCCGCTCGAGTTCAAGCGCCGTCAGGCCGCACTCAATGCTCCATCCGAACCGCCTCCGCGCCCGACCGCTTCCCAGGGCCGCGTAACGTCCGACGATGCCGAGACGTATGTAAAGGTGGCGCAGGGAACGAACGGCGAAGAGGTTCGCCAGCTCTTCGAGCAGATCCAGCGGGAGAATTCGAAGCTCGGTAAAGCGAACAACGTCACGTTCGAACAGCTCAGCGCCATGGTGCAGAAGCAGTCGGAGATGGTGCGGGCGCGGTACAACGTGAATGCCGTAGCATTCCGCGTCGAGACCGTCGACGGCAAAGTGAAGCTCAAGGCAAAACCACTTCAGGACTGATGATGAAACGATTTGAAACGGGTGGTGGGTTGTGGGTCGTAGGTCGTTGGGCAGGATCGCGAGAGCCCAAAGGCCCGACGACCAACGAGCGACGACCGACGACCCTTCTTGTCGGCGCGGCCGTGATCGCACTGGCCGGCTGCACGATGTTCCATCACAAGAAGAGCGACAATCCGTACGCGAACCCGTTTTACATGCAGTGGGTGAACAGCGGCAGCGGACTGGACGTGCAGATCCGCAACACGGTCAGCGCGCTGAGCGCGAATCCGAAGTCGGCGCCCCTGCACAATCAGCTCGGACAGCTCCTCGTCGCGAAAGGATTTCCGAAGGATGCCGAGCGCGAGTTCGAGCGCTCCGTCGACGCCGATTCGCACTTCTATCAGGGCTGGTACAACCTCGGCCTGATCCGTCAGTCACACGATGACTACTCCGGCGCGGAGCGAGCGTTCAAGCGCACCGTGCATCTCGCCAAAGGACATTCCGAGGCGCTGTTTCAGCTCGGATTGATCGAGGAGAAGCGCGGGGACAATGATGCGGCGATCGACTACTACGCCAAGGCGCTGCGACACAACTCGGCGCTGCTCGATGTGCGCGTGAATCCACGCGTGCTCGATTCGCGGCTGATGCAGCTCGCGCTGCTCAAGAATTACCAGCTCGAGCACGCGCGTCAGGCCAGCCGCTTCCTCGGCACGCCAGCCGGCTACGTTCCTCCGCAACAGACGCAGGAACAGGCACCGTCACCGCAAGCGACGCCGCAACAGATCGTCACGCCCGCCGCGCCGGTGACGGATCCGGGGAAGCAGGCAACGCCTCCCAAGACCACCACGTAGTCTTCGAAGGCGGAGGCAAGCCGCCGCACTCCAAGGCTATACTCCCGCCGCTTGCTCAAAACCGACATCAAAGTCGCCGATCGCGCCGCGCTTATCGGCTTTTCGGACATCGTCAAGATCCGCAACCGTGTGATGGAGATGAAGGCCGCGGGGCGGCAAGTCATCGAGCTCCAGGGCGGCGAGCCGTTCATGACCACGCCCGACTTCGTGAAAAAAGCGATGATCGACGCGGTCAACGCCAATCAATCGCGTTACGCACCGTCGTCGGGCATCCCGCAACTGCTCGAAGCGATCCGGGCGAAGCTGGCGCGGAAGAACCGCATCGAAGTCGACACGCAGAGGATCATCGTCTGCTCCGGCGGTCAGGGCGGGCTCTTCTGCGCATTTCAGTCGTCGGTCAATCCAGGCGACGGCGTGATTCTTTTTTCGCCGTACTGGACGCCGATTCACGATCACATCAAGTTTGCGGGCGGGGTCGAGCAGCGGATTCCGTGGGATGAAGCACGCGGCGTCGACGACCTGACGCAGACTCTACGCGCGCGGCTGACGCCGAAGACGCGCGTGATCTATGTCAACTCGCCGGCGAATCCCACGGGCGACGTCCTGACGCGAAAGCAGCTCGAGTCGATCGCCCGCTTCGTCCTCGAGAACAACCTCGTCGTCATCTCCGACGAGGCGTATGAGGATCTCGTCTACGACGGCGAGCACGTCTCGCTGGCGTCGATGCCGGGGATGTCCGCGCGCACGATCAGCGTCTACACGCTCAGCAAGAGCTATGCGATGACCGGGTGGCGCATCGGATACACCGTCGCCGACGAGCCCTTCATGGAATTCATCCGCAAGCTCGTGCTCAACAGCGTCAACGGGATCTCGACGCCGACACAATTCGCAGCGACGGCGGCGATGACGGCGCCACCCGATTATTTTCCGCCGCTGCGCGAGGAGTACCGCAAGCGCCGCGACATTCTCGTGCGCGCTCTCAACGAAGCGGGCTTTCGCTGCCTCACTCCGCCTGGTGCCTTCTACCTCTTCCCCGACGTCCGCGAGCGCCTCGGCGGCGATTCGTGGAAGGCGATGGAGAAGCTGCTCGAGCGGACGAACATCGCGTCGGTGCCCGGCGTCGTCTTCGGTCCGGAAGGCGAAGGGCACCTGCGTATGTCGTCGTCGCTTTCGATGGAAGTGATCGAGCAGGCCGTCGCGGCGTTGAAGAAGTTATGAGCGAAGGCGAAGTCCCCGAAAGTGAGCTCATTCGCGTCCGGCGCGAAAAGCTCGATCGCATCGTGACTCTCGGTTATCCGGCCTTCCCGACCAGGGCGGAGCCGAACGCGACGATCGAAGAAGTCGTCGCGAAGTACGGATCGAAGCCGGCGGCGGAGCTCGAAGCCGAGCACGCGCGCGTGAAGATCGCCGGCCGGATCATGATGATCCGCGAGTTCGGCAAGACCGCGTTTCTCGTGCTCTCCGAGCGCACAGCGCGCATCCAGGTCTACTGCCGCAAAGACACGCTGCCGGAGCGCGAATGGGAGCTGTACAAGAACCTCGATGCCGGCGACTGGATCTCCGCAGAAGGCGTGCTGTTTCGCACGAAGACGAACGAGCTGTCGGTGAAAGCGGAGCACATCGACTTTCTCGTGAAGGCGCTCAGGCCGCTGCCGAGCAAGTGGCATGGACTCACGGATGTCGAACAGCGCTATCGACAGCGCTACGTCGATCTCATCGTCAACGACGATGTAAAGAAGGTCTTCGAGACGCGGGCCAAGATCATCCGCTACATACGCAAATGGTTCGACGAGCACGGATTCATCGAGGTGGAGACGCCGATGATGCAGCCGATCGCCGGCGGCGCGGCGGCGCGGCCGTTCGTGACGCACCACAACGCGCTCGACATCGATCTCTTTCTGCGAATCGCCCCCGAGCTGTATCTCAAGCGGTTGATCGTCGGCGGGATGTCGCGCGTCTACGAGATCAACCGCAATTTCCGCAACGAGGGCATCGGCTATCGCTGGAACCCCGAATTCACGATGCTCGAGTTCTATCAGGCCTATGCCGATTACGAAGAGCTCATGGCCGAGACCGAAGAGCTCCTGAGCGGACTGGCGGTCGACGTGACCGGCAGCGAAACCGTCACGTTTCGTGGAAACGAGATCCGCTTCACGCGTCCGTTCGCACGCTTCACGATGAAGGAGGCCATCGCGCATTTCTCGAAAGGGGCGATCGATCCCGCGCAGCTCGACGACCGCGCGAAGCTCGTCAAACTCGTGACGAAATACGGCGAACACAAACCGGTAAAAGCGGATGGAACCGAGGGACCGAAGGATTCACCCGTTCAGGAGATCGAGGCGATGAACGACGGAAAGCTCATCGCTGAACTGTTCGAATCGGTCGCTGAAGAGCATTTGATCCAACCGACATTCATCACCGACTTTCCGGTGGAGGTGTCGCCACTTTCGAAACAGCGCCGTGATGACCCGCGATATGTGGAGCGCTTCGAGCTCTTCATCGGCGGCATGGAGATCGCGAACGCATTCTCGGAGCTCAACGATCCCGACGAACAGGCTCGCCGCTTCGAACAGCAGCTCGCCGAACGCGCGCGCGGCGACGAAGAAGCGCACCAACCCGACTACGACTACGTCAACGCGCTGGAGTACGGCATGCCACCGACCGGGGGGGAGGGGGTGGGGATCGATCGGTTGACGATGATCCTGACGGACTCGCCGAGCATTCGCGACGTGATTCTCTTTCCGCTCATGCGACCGAAATGATCGAAACACGCATCGCCCGCCGCTACCTCTGGTCTGCGCGCAAGCAGGCGCACACAGCGTTTCTCTCGCTGATCAGCATGCTCGGTCTTGCCGTCGGCGTCTTCGTGCTGCTCATCTCCATCGCGCTTCTTTCCGGTCTGCAGGGGCAGATCAAAGAACGCCTGATCACGTCATCGCCGCAGCTTCTGATCGAGCCCGCGGCCAGCAACACGATCGCCGGCGCGAATGCGATCATCGATGCGGCGCGCACACTCGGCGTGCGCGAAGTGAGGCCGATCATCAGCGGGATCGGTTGGGGCGCGAATGAGACCGAGCGCCGCGGGCGGCCCATGCGCATCCGTTCGTCCGAGGAGCCGATCGAGTCCGATTCGATTTCGCTGACGCGCGATTTCGCCGCGTCCATCGGCCTGACGACCGGCGACGCGGTCGCCGTCGTTGCACCGCGCACTCGGCTGACGCCATTCGGGCCCGTGCCGGTGATGCGCAGGTATCGCATCGGCCGCATCGTTGCGCCCACCGAGCAGAGCACCGATGCCTGGCTTCCGATGAGCGACGCCTCGGCTCTCTTCGGCACCCGTGGCGAGCCGACATCGATCGAGATGCACGGCGATGCCGCGCGGGCCGAGGAAATTCAGAGCGAGTTGGCGGCGAGGTTCCCGCGGGTGCAGGTGAAGACGTGGAAAGAGATCAATCGCCCGCTGTTCCTCGCCCTGCGCCTGGAGAAGATCGTCATGTTCGCGACGATCTCTCTGATCATCTTCGTCGCCGCGTTGAATCTGATCTCATCGCTGGCGATGCTCATCGTCGAGAAACGCCCGGCGGTCGGCGTCCTGCGAACCCTCGGCGCCAGCGAGCGCAACATCCGATCGATCTTTCTGCAAGTCGGCCTTTTGATCGGGCTGACCGGTACGCTGCTCGGAAATCTCTTCGGGATCGGATTGTCATGGGCGGCGAATCACTACCACCTCGTGCCGCTGCCGCGCGATATCTACTTTGTGAACTATCTCCCCTTCAGTCTGGACGCCGCGGACGTGATCGGCGTGAACGTGATCGCGGTAGCGCTGTCGGTCATTGCCACCTGGTATCCGGCACACATCGCCTCGCGTCTCGATCCGATCTCGGCGATCCGCGAGGAATGAGCCTTGGAGTGCGGCCGCTTGCCGCCGCCTTCAAGGCTAGACCTGCCGCGTCATGACCACGGCAGCCTCATTGTCGGGGTAATAGCGTGGACGGACATAGACCGAATGAAAGTCGAGCCGTTGGTAGAAGGCCTGCGCGGCGTGATTCGACTCGCGCACTTCCAGCGAGATCATCTCCACGGCGTGCTCACGCGCGAAATCGAAGCAGCGGTCCATCAGGGCGAGAGCGATTCCCTTCCGTCGTTCGTCCGCGGTCACGGCAATCTTGTTGATGTGCAACTCGTCGAAGATCCACATGGCAAACATGTATCCGACGATGTTGCCGTCGCGCGTGGCGACAAGCGTGAAGCGGCCGGGCGCAGTGAGCTCGCTCTCGAAGAACTCCCGCCGCCACGGTGAGGGGAACGAAGCGCGCTCGATGCCATGAACGGCATCGAGATCGCCGCGCTCGGCCGGGCGAATCACGAGATCAGCGGCCACCGCTCCTCTGCTGAAGCTTCACCTCCGCTTCTGCCAGGCGGACGTAGATGGGCGTCGCGTCTGCGTATCGATCTAAACGTCCGGCGGCTGCGATCTCGGCGGCGCGTCGCGCGCACGCCGCCGCGACGTTCTCGCGCTGCAGAAAATCGGCGACGCGTAGCGCATCCGGATCGGCCACGGCTGCGAGGTGCGGCGCTTTCGGATTGTCGCCGAAGCGGCTGACGTAAAACTCACCGCGACCCGCTTCGTCGACGATGACGATCGAGGAATCGCCGGCAATCGCCTCATGCGTCGACATCGCGCATACCGGGCGATCGAGTGCGAGCGCCAGTCCTTGCACAGTCGCCAAACCGATGCGCACACCGGTGAACGATCCCGGCCCGCGGGTAACGGCGAAGAGATCGATCTCGTGTCGATCGATGCCGCTTTCGGCGAGGAGCCAGTCGATCGCGGGCAGGAGCTTCTCGTTGCGCGAGTCTTTTCCTTCGAGCGCGACCGCGCCGATCAGCGCGCCGTCGCGGACGAGAGCGACCGACAGCAGCGGAAGCGAAGTATCAACGCCGAGGACCAGCATTGGTGAGCGTAGGCATCTGCAGGTCGATCAGCTCGATGCCGATCTGCCGGGCGACCTCGCGCGAGCGCTCGTCGCGATAGAACTCGCCGTAATAAATGCGGCGGATCCCGGCGTTCGCGATCAGCTTGAAGCACGTCCAGCACGGTGAGGCGGTGGTGTACAACTCGCTCCCTTCGATCGACACGCCGTTCTTTGCCGCCTGCAGGATCGCATTCGCTTCGGCGTGCACGGTCGTGATGCAGTGATCATCTTCGAGGATGCAACCGACATCTTCGCAATGCGGCAGTCCGCGAATCGATCCGTTGTAGCCGGTCGACAGAACGGTGCGATCGCGCACGATCACCGCGCCGACGTGTTTGCGCGGACATGTCGAACGCGTCGCGGCCTGATGCGCGATGCCCATGAAGTACTCGTGCCAGTCAGCTCTCACGAAGTGAATCGTACGATAGCGTGGTGATGAGCGTCACGAAGTGCACTCGATTCTGTGCCATCACTTATTTTGAGATACATATGAAAACATGCGGCGTGCCGTCCCTAATATGGGATTTCATCATATTTTTGGGCCGAAAGTGCCTCAATTTCGATAAGTTAGGTCATTCGACCGAACTTCCAAAAATATGTGGTTTGGGGGCAACTTTTCCTTTGACTCAACCCACTCGATCCATACAATACCCCTTTCGGCCCAAGTAGTTCGCGATTCGTAACGAGGGGGAGAACGCATGGACAAGCGGTATTCAACGATCATTTTTGTCCCGCATGCGCGGGCCAAGTTCCGAAAGTTGAAGGTCTCTCACCGCCTGCTCTTCTCGATGATCTCGCTCGTCACTTCATCGCTGTGCCTCTCGACGTTCTTCTCGGTTCAGTACTTCACATCCCTTTCGCAGACGCACGAACTTTCGAAACTGCAGCGCGAGAATCGCGATCTGCAGGTCGCGAACGAGCAGTTCAGCAGATCGGTCGAGTCTCTCCGCACACAACTTCGCACCGTCGAAGATCGCACGCGCAAGCTCGCGATCATCGCCGGCATCTCCACGCTCGACGAGACCGCTCAGGGCGGCGTCGGCGGCCTGCGGCAGAACGATGATCTGAGCGGCAATCCGTATCGCGATGACGTCGACAAGATGAGCTTCCGCTCGCATCGCCTGGAGCGCGATCTCTCGGTCCTCGAGCAGAAGTTCGTCGCGCAGTCGGAGCTTCTGTCATCCACTCCGTCGATCGCTCCGGTGCGCGGCATTCTCACCGACGGCTTCGGAGGCCGCTCCGACCCCTTCACCGGTGAGATCGGAACGCACAACGCCGTCGACATCTCCTCGGCCGTCGGACAGCCGGTCCGGGCGCCGGCCGACGGCATCGTCGTGAAGTCCGAGTGGGCCAATGGATA
>DASXRT010000245.1:0-5881 GCA_036506455.1 Thermoanaerobaculia bacterium | reverse complement strand
CGGGACTAAGCCATTCGCCGGATTACGAGCACCCGCTGGTACTGCCGCAGTTGAGACATTTGTAGCAGGCGCCGTTGCGGACCATGATCGAGCCGCAGTCGCTACAACTCGGCGCATCCTGCTGGAAGCGGATCGGTGGCGCGCCCTTGATCGCCGGACCGTCGGCGTCGCGCGGAGGCATCAGGAAGCCGATGGGTTGGGCGGGCGGGTTGATGCTCGACGCCACCGTGTCGATGAATGACACATCCTTCGGAGTTGGCTTCGTCACGTTCGGGGCGGCGGTCGCGATGGGCGCCTCGTCGCGCTTGATCACGCCCGCTTCTTCCTGCGAATCGCGCGAGAGGAACTTGATCGCCAGCCACTTGAAGATGTAGTCCATGATCGACTTCGCCATCGGGATCTCGGCGTTCTTCGTGAATCCCGACGGCTCGAAGCGCGTGTGCGTGAACTTGTCGACGAGGAGCTGCAGCGGCACGCCATGCTGCAGCGCGAGCGAGGTCATCGTCGCAAATGAGTCCATCAGGCCGGAGATCGTCGAGCCTTCCTTGGCCATGGTGATGAAGATCTCGCCCGGCGTTCCATCCTCGTACTTCCCGACGGTGATGTAGCCCTCGTGCCCGCCGATCGAGAACTTGTGCGTGATCGACTCGCGCTCGTCGGGGAGCTTGCGACGAACTGCCGCCGGCGCGACGCCGAGCTCGGCGAGTTTCTCCTTCGCCGTCGACAGCGGCTGCGAGCGCTTGCAACCATCGCGATAGACCGCCACCGCTTTCAGTCCGAGCTTCCAGGCCTCGTAATACGCCTGCTCGATCTCCTCGATCGTCGCATTGGTCGGCATGTTGATCGTCTTGGAGATCGCGCCGCTGATGAACGGCTGCACCGCCCCCATCATGCGCAGGTGCCCGAGGTAATGGATGGAGCGGGTGCCGTGCGCGGGCTTGAAGGCGCAGTCGAACACCGGCAGATGCTGCTCGAGCACATGCGGCGCGCCTTCGATCGTGTCGTTCTCGTCGATGTACTGAATGATCTCGTTGATCTGCTTCGGTTCGTAGCCGAGACGCTTGAGCGCGGTCGGCACGGTCTGGTTGACGATCTTCAGCATCCCGCCGCCGACGAGCTTCTTGTACTTCACCAGAGCGATGTCGGGCTCGACGCCCGTCGTGTCGCAATCCATCATGAAGGCGATCGTGCCGGTCGGCGCCAGCACCGAGATCTGCGCGTTGCGATATCCATACTGCTGTCCGAGCGCATACGCCTCGTCCCAAACCTTCGTCGCCGCGTCAGCGAGATCGACCGGCAGCGGACGGACATTGATGCGATACGCGGCACGTCGATGCTTGTCGATGACGCGCAGGAACGGCTCCTCGTTCACCGCGTAGCCTTCGAACGGTCCGATCTTCGCGGCGATGCGCGCCGACTGCGCGTACGACTCGCCGGAGAGAATCGACGTCACTGCCGCCGCAAACTCGCGTCCCTCTTCGCTGTCGTACGGCAGACCACGAGCCATCAGCAGCGCGCCGAGGTTCGCGTAGCCGATGCCGAGAGGACGGAACGCGTGGGAGTTCCTCTCGATGGCCGGAGTCGGATACGACGCGTAATCGACCACGATCTCCTGCGCGGTGATCACAATACGCAGCGCCGCGCGATACGCCTCGACATCAAAGCCCTCGGTCTCGCTGTAGAAGCGCATCAGATTCAGCGACGCCAGATTGCACGCGGAGTCGTCGAGGAACATGTACTCCGAGCAGGGATTCGAGGCGTTGATGCGCGAGGTGTTCGGACACGGATGCCAGTCGTTGACCGTCGTATCGAACTGCATGCCCGGATCGCCGCAGACCCATGCCGACTCGGCCATCTTGCGCATCAGCTCGCGCGCCTTGTACGTCCCCATCACGCGATTGCGATCGGTGACCGCGCGCGTCTGCCACTCCGCGTCCTTCTCGTACGCGCGCATGAACTCATCGGTCACGCGTACGGAGTGATTGGCATTCTGGAACTGCACCGAATCGTAGGCACCGCCGTGCGCATTGAACGCGCCGTCGTATCCGGCATCGATCAGCGCCCAGGCTTTCCTCTCTTCTTTCTCTTTCGACTCGATGAAGTCGACGATGTCGGGATGATCGGCATTGAGGATGACCATCTTCGCCGCGCGACGCGTCTTGCCACCGCTCTTGATCACGCCGGCGAACGAGTCGTAGCCGCGCATGAACGAGACCGGTCCCGACGCCGTGCCACCGCCGGCGAGGAGCTCGCGCGAGGAACGGATGCCCGACAGATTGCTCCCCGTCCCCGATCCATACTTGAACAGCATCCCCTCGGTCTTCGCCAGGCCGAGGATCGAGTCCATCGTGTCCTGGACGGAGTTGATGAAGCACGCCGAGCACTGCGGACGGCGTTCGATGCCGACGTTGAACCACACCGGCGAATTGAACGAGGCCATCTGATAAAGGAGGATGTGGGTGAGCTCATCGCGGAAAGCGTCGCCGTCCGCTTCGCTCGCGAAGTAGCCGCCTTCGCGTCCCCACTGCGTCATCGTGCGGACGACGCGGCCGATGAGCTGGCGCACCGACGTTTCGCGATCCGGTGTGCCGATGTGGCCGCGGAAGTATTTCGACACGACGACGTTGGTCGCCATCTGCGACCAGAACTTCGGCATCTCGACGTCCTTCTGCTCGAAGACCACCTCGCCGCGCTCATTCGTGATGACCGCGGAGCGGAGCTCCCACTCGCACGTGTCGTAGACGTCGACGCCGGCTTTCGTGAAGTGACGGATGATCTCGATTCCGCCCGTCTTCGTTTCGCGGCGGCCGGCCTTCGGGTTCTTCGGTGCGTTGTTGCGCGACCGAATCGTCTGGGTGGTTACATCAACGGACGTCATATCCTCCCTCGCTTCCTGAAGACAAAAAGGGACGAGCGGCCATTCTCGTCCCTTGATCTTCACCAGCTCTCAGCTCTCAGCTCTCCGCTCTCAGGACCGCAACTGGCGGCACCTCCTGAGAGCTGATCGCTGAGAGCTGAGAGCTTCATGTGGACAACTCAACGAAACGAACGAACCGCAACGGGACGAGCTTGAGGAACCGCTGTCTTGACTTTCACGGTCACCTGGTAATCGCGGATCTGCAGCGAAACGGAACGCGTCGGAGAACGGGTAGCAAGACGAGATTGATGCTTCGAATCCTTCATGTCCCTCCCTCGCTTCACCGAGTTGTTATGGTCGGGAGACAAGCTACGCCCGCCCATCGGCGATGTCAAGGGGACCGCTGGAATATCTCTCACGAGAACATGAGATCGCACGTAACTATTCTCGCTTCAGATGTTTAAGCTGTGGAATCTGACTCTGATCACTCGTCATATTTCCGCCGCTTATCCACTGCTTCTCGACAGGAATTCCACAACGTTCTCCACCGCGAATCCGCAGATTTTCAGCGCCTTTTCCACATCATTTGCACACGAAATGGACACTGCAAAAACGGCGAGTTTTTCATCGCGTTTTTCGGAGCTTTTCCGAAGCCTTTAGCGGACTCGGCCGATGAGAACATGGCGAAAAGAAAGCGGTGAGCGCTAGGCTGCGGAAAACAGGGTGGCGCGGTGACGCGGTTGCGCAGTGACGCGGTTTTCAACACGATGCACATGAACAACCGTGAACAATCCACTGCACGCCGGGACGACATTCGGTCCGTATGTGATCGACTCCATGCTCGGAAGCGGCGGGATGGGCGTGGTGTATCGCGCTCGCGACCCGCGCCTCGACCGCGAAGTGGCGATCAAAATGATTCCGCCGGAGCACTGCGACAGCGTGGAGCGCCGGCGCCGCTTCGAGACGGAGGCTCGTTCGGCGGCAAGGCTCGCGCATCCGAATGTCGTGGCGATCTACGACGTCGGCGAGCAGAACGGAACGCCGTACATCGTCGCCGAGCTGGTCGAGGGTGGAACCCTCGCGGACCGGATTCGTCGCGGTCCGCCCCCAAACATGAGGCGCTGCCGATGGCGATCGCGGTTGCCGATGCTCTGGCCGATGCACATCAACGCGGCATCGTGCATCGCGATCTGAAACCGGCCAACATCCTTCTCACTCCGGCCGGCACGCCGAAGATCTCCGACTTCGGTCTCGCCAAGTGTTTCGAGCCGGCAACGTCCGACGCGAATACGGCGATGACACGCGAAGGCGCGGTCATGGGAACGCCCGCGTACATGTCGCCCGAACAACAGCCGGGCGGTTCGTGGACTTCCGATCGGACATCTATTCGTTCGGCCTGATCCTGCGGGAGATGTTGACGCGCAACATCCCTGCACCACTCGCCGCCATCGTTGATCGTTGCCTGGCGAAGGATCCCGCGGCGCGATACGGCCACACCGCGGATCTCGTTCGCGATTTGCGCGCCGCCTCAGTGGGTCGGAAGCCTCGCTGGTCGCTCATCGCCGCAGCGCTCGCGGCGATTGTTTGTCGCGACGATGCTGTTGCGTCCACGACCTACAGCAACGCCACCGACAAGCATCAACGCAAAGATCGAGTCTCTGGCGATCCTGCCGTTGCAGAACTTCTCGCCCGATCCGGCGCAGAGCTACTTCGCGGATGCGATGACAGAAGAGCTCACCGCGGAGCTGTCGTCACTGCGATCGCTTCGCGTGATCTCGCGAACATCCGCCGGCGCGTATCGCGGCACGAAGAAACCTCTGCGCGACGTCGCTCGTGAGCTGGGCGCCGACGGATTGATCGAAGGCTCGGTCATTCGCACCGGCGGCCGCGCCCGCGTGACGGTACAGTTGATCGATGGACGAACCGATCGACACGTCTGGGCGCAAACATTCGACAGGCAGGGAGCAGATATTCTGGCCCTGCAGCGCGACGTCGCGGCGCAGATCGTCGAGCACATGCGCGCGACGTTGTCTCCCGTCGAACGCGAACGCCTGTCGCGCGTGCCCACGCACAACATGGATGCCTACCAGGCTTTTCTGCACGCGCAATACAAGCTGGCGTCAGCGATTGGGGTCGAGCGAGACGCTGTCGATGCGATTCGGTATGCGCAAGACGCCGTGAAGCTCGATCCCGACTTCGCAGAAGCGTACGTCGCGCTGGCCAGAGGCTACATCGCGAAAATGTTCAGTTGGAAGGGCGGGAAGGAAGAGGACGAACAGGCCTTCCTGGCCATCGAACGAGCGCTGGCGCTGAATCCATCGCTGCCCGACGCCTACGTGGCACGCGGTGCTCTGGAGTACGACCGCTGGCGCGGGTACGACATCGCCGCAGCGGTCGCCGACTATCGCCGCGCGTTGGCCATCAATCCGAACTTCGCTGACGCTCATCATCACCTCTGCAGCGAGTTCAATCACCTCGGTCTTCACGACGAAGCGATTGGCGAATGCACGATCGCCGTACGCCTCGATCCGCAGTTGAAAGCGGCCAGGATGCGCCTCGCCCGCGCGCAGTGGCAATCCAATCGATTCACGGAAGCCGTGGCGACGTACGAACGCTTCGGCATCGCCCAACAATTCGAAAAAGCGACCGCGCTCGCGTATCTCGGCCGCTTCGACGAAGCGCACAAGGCCACTGAAATCGAGAACGCTCTACCAGCCGTCACAGCCGATCTTGCCTCAGCGCGCGCGTTGATCGCGGCGATGGAGCACAACGCCGCTGAAGCAGCTGCACAAACGCGGCGCTCGGCCGAGCTGGGGCGCGGCTACCCGCATTTTCATCATGCCGCGTCAGTCCTCGCAGCGGCTTGCGCCGAGCTCGGAAGACCGGATGAAGCGGTGCACTGGCTGAGCATCGCCGCCGATACAGGAATGCCGAACTACCCGTTGTTCTCGAACAATCCGAGTCTGCGGAAATTGCGTGGCAACGTTGTGTACGAGAAGTTCCTCGCTTCGCTCAAACCACGAT
>DASXRT010000244.1:0-8037 GCA_036506455.1 Thermoanaerobaculia bacterium | reverse complement strand
AAGACGTTCATCGGTGCGCCCGATGACTCCTTCCTCCACCGCTTTGGGACGCGACTGGAGATCGTGCCTCTGGTCCTGCCGCGAATAGGCGAGCCGTTTCGCATAAAAGTCATTTACGACGGAAAGCCGTTGGCGAACGCTCGAGTGACCCTCTTCGAAAAAGGCTCGGAGAAGATGGTGCGCACGGCCAGCAACGGCGAAGCGTCTCTCATCCTGCCCGCGCCCGGTTTCGTCATGGTCCGCACGACGCGGATCGAGCGCTGCGATCGATGCGCCGTCGACTATCAGAGCGACTGGGCGGCATTGACGTTCGATGTGCAGTGACCAATCCGAATGCGATTCGACGGCGTAGTTCTTCGCGAAAGGAGCTCCAATGTCGAATCGAACTCTCTCTCTACTGCTTCTCTGCCTTCTCGCCCCGGCGGCGCTTCTCGCATCCTCGCACCGCGAAGCGCCGCTGATCACGGAGGATCCGTCGGCGGATGCGACGGATGTGTATGTGTTTCGCAGTCCCGATGCGCCGAGCACGGTCACATTCGTCGCCAATTACTATCCGTTTGCCTCGGCGCAGAGCGGACCGAACTTCGCGCGGTTCTCCGACTCCGTCCTCTACGAGATCCACGTCGACAACAACGGCGACGGCAAAGAGGACATCACCTATCAGTTCCGTTTCCGCACCGATACGCGAAACGGCAACACATTCCTCTACAACACCGGACAGGTGACGAGTCTCGATGACGCCGATCTGAACGTGCGGCAGTTCTACACGCTCACGCGCGTCGATGGGAATCGCCGCACCGGCACGAGCCGCCAGCTCGGTGGCGAGTTCCAGGCTGCGCCTTGGAACATCGGGCCGCGCTCCACGCCGAACTACGAAGCGAATCTGGCGATGCCCGCGATCGGAACGTTGCCCAGCGGTGGAGGCAAAGTCTTCGCCGGCCCCCGCGACGATCCCTTCTTCGTCGACCTCGGTTCCGTGTTCGATCTTCTGGCGCTGCGGCCTATCCAGACGCTGCATCTGATCAACCAGCCGGGCAATACCAAAGGTGTCGACGGTCTGAAAGGCTACAACGTGATGTCTCTCGTTTTGCAGGTACCGATCGCCGATGTCGTGCAGAACGCGACGAATCAGATCATCGGCGTGTGGTCGACGGCGAGCCGCTCCCGCGTGACCGTGCGTTCGACAGGCCTCAAGCCGATTCAGACTCTCAGCGCGCCGACGCAGGTCTCGCGCCTGGGCATGCCGCTCGTGAACGAAGTGGTGATCCCGCTCGCTTTCAAGGATTTCTTCAACGCGTCGGAGCCGAGCGGAGATCTGCCACTCTTCAACACGAACGAGACATTCAAGAACAGGATCCTCGATCCGGAAGCGGCCAAGCTGATTCCGGTTCTCTATCCGGGTGTGACCGTACCGGCAGCGCCGCGCAATGACATCGTCTCGGTGTTTCTCACCGGTCTCGATGGTCTGAACAAACCGGCGAATGTCGTTCCGGCGGAAATGTTGCGGATCAACCTGGCCACTGCGGTGACCGCGTCGCCGAATCGCATGGGTGCGCTCGCCGGCGACAACGGCGGGTTCCCGAATGGTCGGCGGCTCGCGGATGATGTCGTCGACATCGAACTGCAGGTCGTCGCCGGAGTTCTCGTTTCCGGTTTCAACAAGCAGCCGAACAACCTGCTCACTGATGGCGTCGACGCGAACGACAAGCTGTTCCTCACGAGCTTCCCGTATCTGGCATCGCCGCATCAGGGTTACGAAAGTCTGCCGCAGGGAGGCAACTGATGCGCGCCGCACTTGCCTTGATGTTGCTGCTCGCGCCCACATTGCTCGTTGCGGGTCAGTATTCCGATCTGTACGTGATCCCTGTCGCCGGTCACGTGACGGGACTGGGTGGAAGCAGTTGGATGAGCGACGTGGCGATCCAGAACTTTCAGTCCGCGCCACTGACGGTGCAGATCGTCGTGATCGAATCAGGCGAAGCGATGCCTGACAACGTGAAGCCGCTGCAATCGTCCGTGGGCAGTGCGGTGACGATTCCCGCCGGCGGGACGCGCATCCTCCGCGACGTGCTCAACGGCCATCGCGCCACCGACACGATCGGCGCGATTCTCATCGGCGCCGATCTGCCGTTCGCCGTCTCCAGTCGCGCGTATGTCACGAGCGCGAATGGGGCCACGCAGGGCGAGTCGGTGATCCCGGTGCGTGATTTCCTCGACAACTCGCTCAGCAGTCACACGAACCTCACCGCGTCTGCGTACGTTCCGGGCCTCACCGCCAACTCACGCTATCGGACAAATCTGGGCCTTGTGGCCGGCAGTTCATCGGCCGCGGGCGTGACGGTGGAAGTGACGTTGCGCGGCGCCGATGGCGCATCGCTCGGCTCGCGAACCTTTGGCGTCGCCGCCAACGGCTTCGAGCACATTCAGTTCAGCTCGACGTCCATCACGAACCAGGCGTTCGATGAGGGATCAGCAACGTTCCGGATCGTCGCCGGCGACGGCGCCGTCGTTCCTTATGCGTCGGTCGTCGACAACATTTCTTCCGCCGCGTATTTCGTTACCGGCCAGTTCCCGCCGGATGCGCCGTTCAGCAACGTGACTTTCCGGGCGCTTTTTCAGGAAATGAGGGATCGATAGAAGTAATCGAGTGTCCTTCTCCCCGCCTTGCGGGGAGAAGGCCTCTCGACTCGACTCTCTATCGCGGAAACGCCTCTTTCACGCCTCCATCCACCGGCAACATCATGCCGGTTGTCTTAGAAGAGCGCGGTCCGGCCAGAAACAGCGCCGCCTCCGCGACGTCCGCCGCGGTGACCTCGGTCTTGAGCAGCGTGCGATCGCGGTAGTAGTCAGGGAGCTTCGACGCCTCGATACCGTAGTTCTGCGCACGCATGGAGCGCATCTCGTCACTCCAGAAGCGCGAGCCGCCGAAGATCGCGTCGGGGTTGAGCATGTTCGCGCGGATGCCGAACTCTCCTCCCTCCAGCGCCACAATGCGGCAAAGCTGGGCCTCGGCCGCCTTGCTGACGCTGTACGCGCCGAACTCCTTTCCCGGCGCCGTCACGTTCTTCGACGCGTTGAAGACGATGCTGCCGCCCGTGCCCTGCTGTTTCATGATCCGCATCGCGGCGCGCGAGACGAGGAAGTGCCCGCGCGAGTTCACGGCGAAACTGCGATCCCACTCGGAGGTCGGCAGCTCATCGAGGCTGCCGAACGAGGAGATGCCGGCGTTGCTCACGACGATGTCGACGCCGCCGTACGCGAGGACGCTCTGCTCGAACGCGCGCTCGACGTCCTCCTCGCTGCTGACGTCGAGTCGCAGCGCGATCGCGCGGCGAAGCCCGTTCTTCTCGACGATTCCCTGCGCCACTTCCGATGCAAGCTTTTCGTCGACGTCCGTGACGACAACGTGCGCACCCTCTTCGGCAAACCGCTCGGCGATAGCGCGGCCGATGCCGCTCGCCGCGCCGGTGATGATCGACACTTTCCCGGCGAGCTCTTTTTCTTTCGGGAGCAGCGTGAGCTTATACAGCTCGAGCGGCCAATACTCCGCGTGAAAGGCGTCGTGATCGTTGAGCGTCTCGTATCCGCCCGCCGCTTCCGCATCGCGGATAATGCGCATCGTGTGGCGATAGATGTCGCGAACGATCCTTGCTGCACGCGCGTCTTTGCCGGCCGTCCACATTCCGACTCCCGGAATGAGGATGACGCGCGGATTCGGGTCGAGCATTTCGAACTCCGAGGGATGCGCGCGATACCAGGCGGTGTATCTCTCCACGTACCGTGGCAATGCATCGTCGCTGTCGAGGAGAAGCGGGAATCGCTTGGTGTAGAGGAGATGATCGGGAGTCGCCGCGCCGATCTGCGTGACGCGCGCGAGGTCATTTCGCGAAAGGAACGCGAGTGTTCCTTCGCTGTCATCGAATTCGAGGATCACGGAGCGCTGCTTGCTCAGCGCCCCGCGAACGCGCGGAGCGCCTTGGAGTGCGGCAGCTCTGCTGCCGCCTTTCGAAAGCGGCGGCAAGCCGCCGCACTCCAAGAACTTCTCCGCTTTCGTCACCAGCGCGACGTGCCGCTCGTACGCTTCCTGAACCGAATCGCCCCACGTGATCAACCCATGATTCATCAACACGAGCCCCTCGGCATCGCGATACGTGTCCGCCACCTCGCGGCTCAATCGAAATCCGGGTCGCCGATACGGAATCGTGATCACGTTGTGACCGAGAGCATCAGAAACGGTTTTCTCTCGCCCGCGCGTGTTGGTGATGGCGAGGATCGCATCGGCGTGCGTGTGCAGTACTGCCTTCGCCGGGATGAATGCGTGAAGCAGCGTCTCGATCGATGGTCTCGCGCTCGCGGGATCGATCAGACACTTCGCGAGGTAGTCGACCATCTCCTGGTCGGTCATGTCCTCATGGCGATGACGAAGCGGCGCGATGTAATCGAGCCGCACACCCGGAAACTGCTTCGGCACGATCGACTTCATGTCGCTGCCGCTGCTCTTGATGTACATCACCTCGATCGGGTTGCCGAGGAGATCGGTGGTGCGGGATTTGAGGCTGTTGTTGCCGCCGCCCCACAGCACGAGATCCTCCTCCATCCCGACGAGGTGTGACTGATAGGCGAGTTGCTCGATCTCGCCGACGGGCGAGCTCTCCCATCGATTGCGCATCGGGCGGATTATGGAGATTTTTTCGGGCGCTTTCGAGATTTGTTGAAGAGCTCCGGGACGTGAAACGTCTTCACGTCATTCGGAACGCTGTCGGACGTGATGATCTCGCCGTCGCGCACGTTGAGAGCCAGACCCGAAGGATGCATCAATCCGCTCTTCGGTCCCTTGATCACCGCGAGGGGAGGCTTGTCTCCGTTGTCGCGAATGCTCCAGACACCGACGAAGCCGGGCGTCGGATCGTCCCATGGATCGGACGGAACTTCTGTCCACTCCGCTCCCGGCCTGGTCTGCCCCGGCGCATAGACCCAGCGATGCAGATGATTCGATGCGGCCACGTAGATCTTGCCGTCGTGCACCTGGAGTTGCCACGGCTCGTCGCCGATGCCGGTCTTCGGGCCGCGAATGATCGAGCGCGGAGCGACGTCGCCGGTGTCGGTGCGATTGAAGATGAGAATCTCATCCGAATTGGCGACCGACAGCAGATCGGTCGCCGGATCGACGTCGATCCCGACGACGTGTCCGAGTCGTGTCTTCGGCCCCTGCAGTTTGCGCAGGGGAGGAACGTCTCCGTTCGCACTGCGAGGGAAGACGAGCACGCTGTCCGAAGAGAGATCGCCGACGAAGATCTCATCGTGTGTCACATCGAAGCTCGCCGAGTGCGGCAGCGCGAGGCACGTTCGCGCGCCTTGAATGATGCGGATCGGCTCTTCCGATCCTGACGCAGCGCCTCGAAAGACGAGGATCGCGGCGGCGAGCGGATTGGGAACGACGATCTCGTCGTGCACAGAGTCGTAGGCGATGCCATGCACGGTGCGCCCGAGCTTCGTCGACTGTCCTTCGATGATGCGAGTGGGTCTCACGTTGCCGTTCGCCGACCTGGCGAACACCGCGATGCGCGGCTGGCTCACTCAGTTGGGAACGAGAATCTCTCGTCGCTTCGAATCGTAGGCCAGCGCCATCGGATTGCCGAAGCCGACCGCCGGTGTCCCCACGGGAGCATTTCTGATGATCCGCTCCGGCGCCATGTTCCCATTGGCGGTGCGTGGAAAGTAGACCGCAGTGTGGCTGCCGAAGTTCGCGATCCACATGCCTCCGTGTTTCGTATCGACGGCGACACCCATCGGATGGTTGATCTCCGTGCGCGCTCCGCGGATGACGCGGCGCGGCGCGACATCGCCGCTGTCTTCTCGGCCGAAGACGAGAACGGAGCTGTCGCCGTTGTTCGCGACGAGGATCTCATCGTGAGCCGGATCGAACGCGATCGCCATCGGCCAGTCGAGCTGCGTGCGCGGACCGGCGATCTTGCGGATCGGCTTCGCGTCTCCTTCCGCCGCCGCTGCATAGATATTGATCGAGGGCGGCCGGAACTCTCCTTCGCGCGCGGGCTCGGCAGGCGCGGCGGCCATACACCCCGCGCCGGAGTTCCTGGCCAGACCTCGAAAGTTTCCATGGTTGGCGACGCCGATCTCGTTGTGCACGCCATCCCAATAGATCCCGTGCGGATCGGCCAGTTCCGTCTGCGCGCCGCGAATGACGCGGCGCGGAGGATCGACGACATTGGCGGTCCGCTCGTAGATCAGTACGGCGTTGAGCACTTCGACTGTGAGGGCAAATTCATCGCGGCCGGGACTGAGAGCGATTCCCCAAGATTGATGCGGCACCGACAATCGCCGCCTGGGCTTCCTGTTTCCGCGCGCGTCGTAGGAGAAGACGTTCAGGGAGTCTTCGATGTCGTTGTTGACTGCGAAGATCTCGCGCGCGACAGGATCGACGGCGACTCCGGCCACGAATCCGATCTCGGTTTGCAAACCCCTGATCTGTCCGACCGGCTTCGTGGATCCTCGGTTGTAAATCAGGACGCTCTTCAGGTTCGTGTCGCTCAACACGACAAGATCATTCTCCGAATCGATGGCGACTCCGTTGAATGACGGATAGGGATCGGCGATCGATCGGGCCGGGGCGATGTCGCCGCCGGCCGGTTTCGGATCGTGAGGCTGACTCCGCGTCAGCAGCAGCGCCGCGAGTGCGAGTAGGCTGACGCTCCTCCTAATAGAGAATCCTGATCGCGAACTGCACCTCGCGGCCGTCCGTCGCCAGCGCGCTGATCTTTCCCGCGTCGGCGAGCCTGTTGCCTTTGTCGTCGAAGATCGCCGAACCGTCAGGATCGTTCAGCGGGATGTCGAAGTTCGCGCGGTTGAAGGCGTTGAAGACTTCGAGCCGGAGTTGAACCTGTAAACCGCCGGTGATCGGTGTCGTCTTCACGATCGCGAAGTCGACCGTCGCGAGCGCCGGACCTTCGAGGCTGTTCCTCTTGGCGTTGCCGCGCGTTCCCGGCGTCGGGAACGCAAAGCACTGCGGATTGAACCAGAGGTTCGCGCTGCGCCCGCCCGGGACGACGTTCGAATTGCAACCGGGAACCAGGTCGGGACGGCCCGGGTTCTCCGTGCTCCCGTCGCGATCGGGATCGCCCGGAATGATCGGGCTGAATGGAACGCCGCTGGCGTATGTGCCGATGACGTTGATCTGCCATCCTCCATACACTTTGCCTTTTCCGAAGGGCAGGTCGTACGACGCGTTTGCGGTCAGATTGTGACGCACGTCGAAATCGGAGCGGCCCCAATCGAGATCGATGTTGTACGGATCGAACGTGCGCGACTGGCCGTTGCGGAACTCGAGCCGGCCGCCGGCGCCGGAGCGATTGTCTTTCGAATTCCCGTACGTGTAGGAGAGCTGCGCCGCAAAGCCGTTCGAGCGGCGCTTCTCGAGTCCGAAGCTCACGCCGTTGTATTCGGAGCGGAAGCCCTGCAGGACCGAGCGCACCGTTCCGAAGTTCGGATTGCGGCGTTTCGCTCCGGCCGCCCAGAACTGCGTGCCATCGGGTCGGATCTCCGGAATGGCGAGATTGATGTCGCCCTGACCAAACAGATTGTGACCGCGCGAGCTCATGTAATTGAGCGACGCGACCGTTCCGAAGAAGGGGAGCTCGCGCTGCACGTTCAGGTTGTACTGAACGGTGTATGTCGAATTCAGGTCGTACGGGAACGGCTCGGTATCGGGAACGCCGCCGCTTCCGAGTTTGCTGATGTCGATCGGCAGCACCGGTCTCGACGTGACGCCACGGTCGACAAACGGGACCGAGCGAAAGATCGGGCTGCGATAGAGATAGAAGAGCGGCTGCTCGTAGAACATGCCGGCGCCGCCGCGCACGGCCATGCGTCCGTCGCCGGTCACATCCCACGCGAAGCCGAGACGCGGCGCGACGTTCCTGTAGGTCGGGTTCTTGAAGAGATCGCCACCCATCGTCACGGTGGCGTCGTTGATGTTCCGGAGGTTCGAGACCTTTCCGTCTCTCTCCTTCGGCGTCGTCA
>DASXRT010000243.1:0-2529 GCA_036506455.1 Thermoanaerobaculia bacterium | reverse complement strand
CCGCCGGGGAAGGAGCTTCGCGCGATCATCGAGTCGTATTTGAGCGAGGAGCATTGCGCCGATCCGGCAGGCGGATGTCCGATCGCCGCGCTCGCTTCGGAGGTAGCCCGCCACCCGCGCGCCGTTCGCAAAGCGATGGATCGCGCGCTGATGCTGAACGGCCCGGCCATCGCCAGGTACATGCCCGGCGCGACGGAAGCGGAGCGGCGCGGGAAAACGATCGCATTGATGTCGGCGATGGCCGGCAGCATGGGGATGGCCCGCGCTGTCGCCGACGAAGGACTGCGCCGGACGATCCTCGATTCGGCCAGGAGGATGTTTCTGGAAGCCTTCTGCCGCGAATGAATTTTTTTTGGGTTGAAAGATGATGCCCATCATCTCAAGGAGTCAGCGATGAAAGTAGCGTTGGTCACAGGCGTTTCGTCGGGAATTGGCCGGGCCACGGCCGGAGAGCTTACGGATCTCGGATTCAAAACGTTCGGAACCGTGCGCAGCGAGATCGCACCGCAGAGAAACGTCGAGCATGTTCGCCTCGACGTGCGCGACGATGACTCGGCGAAGGCCGCGGTCGCGGAAGTGCTCGATCGAGCGGGACGGATCGATGTCCTGATCAACAGCGCGGGCTCGTCGCTTCTCGGCGCACTCGAGGAGACGAGCATCGAAGAAGCTCATGATCTCTTCGAGACGAATTTCTTCGGCGTATTTCGCATGACCCAGGCGGTGTTGCCGGCGATGCGAGCGCAGGGCGCCGGCCGCATCGTCAACATCAGTTCTGTACTCGGATTTCTCCCGGCTCCGTTCCTGAGCGTTTACGCGGCGACGAAACACGCCGTGGAGGGCTACTCGGAGACGCTCGATCACGAAGTGCGCAGTTTCGGGATTCGTGTGGTCGTCGTCGAGCCGGGATTCACGCGCACGCAACTCGGACACAACAGCGCGAGCTTGAAGCATCCGCTGCCGATTTATGACGAAGAGCGGAGCAAGGTGCACGCGCGGCTGACGGAGAACATCGATCGCGGCGCCGATCCCGCAGTCGTCGCGCGCGTCGTCGCGCGCGCGGTCACGGCCAGATCGCCGCGACTGCGTTATCAGGCTGGTGGCGAAGCGCGCTCATTGCGCATCCTCAGATCGATCGCGCCCACGTTCCTCCTCGATCGCGGAATCCGGAAGGAGTTCGGACTGGGAGCGCCGTCGTGAGGTTCATCGCTCTGCGCATGCTCACCGGCGATCGCGCCAAATACCTCGGCCTCGTCTTCGCGATCGCCTTCTGCACGTTCCTGCTGCAGAACCAGACATCGATCTTCGCCGGCATCCTGCTGCGCACCGGAAGCCAGATCGCCGACGTCAGCGAAGCGTCGGTGTGGGTGATGGATCCGAAGACCGAATATTTCGAGCA
This sequence comes from Thermoanaerobaculia bacterium, assembly GCA_036506455.1. Classification (GTDB taxonomy): domain Bacteria; phylum Acidobacteriota; class Thermoanaerobaculia; order Gp7-AA8; family Gp7-AA8; genus DASVHS01. The sequence goes on along the minus strand of DASXRT010000243.1, from coordinate 1,133 downwards.
GACGAAGGCGCTCAAGGACACGGACCTGCTGCGCGTGCGCGGCGTCGAGGGCGTGGCGTGGGCCGTGCGCCTGTTCAAAGGGAATCCGGTGGCGAAGACCGAGAACGGCAAGTTCGCCGTCTCGTTCATGATCGGCATCGACGACGCCACACTCGTCGGCGCTCCGCGCAAGATGCTCCTGGGACGCTGGGAAGATCTGCGCCGCCCCGACAGCGTGATCGTCGATCGCGCCGGCTATCGCCTTCTCTATCCCGGCGAACCGGAACGCCTCGGGCGCTCGATCGAGCTCAATGATCACCGCGTCACGATCGTCGGCATCTCCGACGCCGGCGCACCGTTCGTCAGTTGGCCGGTGATGCACGCGCGCTACAGCGAGGCCGTGCAGTTCCAGGGACGAGAGCGAAAACAACTCTCGTACGTGCTCGCCAGACCTGCGGCCGGCATCACGCCCGAACAACTTTGCAGCCGTATCGAGCGCGCGACAGGACTTCGCGCGAGAACCACCGATCAGTTTCGCTGGGACTGCATCCGCTACTACCTTCGCAATACCGGCATCCCCGTGAACTTCGGGATCACGATCGCCATCGCGCTCATCGTCGGCACGGTCGTCGCGGGCCAGACGTTCTATCTCTTCACCGTCGATAACCTGCGGCAGTTCGGCACGCTCAAGGCGATCGGCGTGTCGAACCGAACGCTGGTCGGGATGATCCTGCTTCAGGCGGCGACGGCCGGAGCAATCGGCTTCGCTCTCGGCAGCGGCATGGCCGTGACGTTCTTCGAGGTCTTCAGCCACAAGCTCGCGACGCGCGGGATCATTCTGCTCTGGCAGAGCGTGGCCCTAACCTTCGGCTGCATCCTCTTCGTGGTGATCCTGGCGAGCTGGCTCAGCATCCGGCGCGTGCTGATTCTCGAAGCGGCGACCGTCTTTCGAGCATGAGGAGACCGATGTTGAACGCAGTGGAGTGCCAGGGAGTCAGGAAGTTCTTCGGAACCGGCGAGACGCGCATCGAAGCGTTGCGCGAGACGGACTTCGAGGCGCGATTCGGTGAGCTGACGTTCATCGTCGGCCCGAGCGGTTCGGGGAAAACGACGCTGTTGTCGGTCGTGGCTGGACTGCTCGATCTCGATGAAGG
>DASXRT010000242.1:0-16874 GCA_036506455.1 Thermoanaerobaculia bacterium | reverse complement strand
TGGGGGCCTTATCGCCAAAACGCCCCCACGACCGACGACCCACGACCTACGACCCGAAGACAGTCGCCAGTCTCGCCACACCTTCAAGAATCCGTTGATCCGATTCCTTGGCAAAGGTGAGCCGCATGGTGTTCCGTCCCGAGCCGTCGACGAAGAATGGACCTCCGGGAACATAGGCGACACCGCGGGCCACGGCGTCTTTGACGCGCGCCGCGGTATCGACGTCATCGTGAAGAGTCATGAATGTGAATAGCCCACCGTCGGCGGATGTCCATTTCGCGCGTTTCGCGAAATGCTTCTGCAGCGCGTCGAGCATCACGCTGCGCTTCCCGCGATAGAAGGCGCGCACCTTCGCGATCTGCGACGGCAGCTCACCGCCGGCACAGAATTCGTCGACGATCGATTGATCGAGCATGCCCGAGCAGAGATCGGCGGCCTGCTTCGCGATCTCGAGTTTCTCGATGAGCGGCGCCGCGGCGACGATCCAGCCGCATCGCAGTCCCGGCGCGAGCACTTTCGAGAATGATCCGAGATAGATGACGCGGTTTTGCGGATCAGAGGATTTGATGGGAGTCGTATCGGCGTCATCGACGTAGACCAGCTCGCCGTACGGATCGTCTTCGATGATCAGGAAGTCATACGTTGCCGCAATCTCCCGGACCACGGCGCGCCGCTTCTGTGACATCAGGCGGCCCGACGGATTCTGAAAATTCGGAATCGTATAGAGCAGCTTCGGCTTCGTTCGACCTGCTGCTTCCTCCAGCGACGACGGGACGATACCGTCGTCATCTTGCGCCACGCCGACCACGTTCGCGCGGCGCGCGTAGAACGACGACGTACCGCCGATGTATGACGGCAGTTCCACGAGGACGACGTCGCCGGGATCGAGCAGCGTGTGCGCGATGAGATCCAGCGCCTGCTGCGATCCCGTGGTGACGATGACATCGTCCGCCGTCGCGTTGATCCGCCGCGCCCGGCAAATGCCGGCGATGAAATCGCAGAGGCGCGGCAGACCGCGCGTGGGACCGTACTGCAGCGCCACGGACCGGCGTTCGCGCACAACGCGCGCGGCGATCTCGCCGATGCGCTCAGCCGGAAACATGTCCGGATTTGGAGAGCCGCCCGCAAACGAGATGACATTCGGATCGTTGATCAGCCTGGCGAACGCGCGGATCGCCGACGGCCGGAAGTTTCCGGCGTCGGCGGAAAAGAAATCGTCGAAGGTCACGAAGGCGACTCTACCGCGAGCGCTGAGAACGAGGCGAGGAACCACGCGCCGACCGCGGCCGAGAAGATCCCGTTGGCGATCGACGCGGAGAATTGCAGCGGCATCATCATCAAGCCGCCGGAGTGATCGAACGATCCCATCGCCGAGAACGTGCTGAACAACATCGATCCCCCGATCGTCACCGCGATCATGACCACGGCGACGGCGATGTGACGTCCGGCGTCGCTGACGATCTCGTTCCAGGCGCTGCGGAGCGACGCGACCGCACCGCTATTGCGCGCAACGCAGTCGACGATCGCCTTCTGCGTCCAGACATTCGTCACGATCGCTGCGAGAAACATGAACAGGAACGAGAAGATCAGACCCACGCAACCGGTGACCGCCGCGGCCGGACCGTTCTCGCGCAGAAAGAAAACGACGCCCGCCACCGCCATGAGCGGCAGGAGCATGATCAGACCGCCGATGCCCCAGGCGATGTTGTAGATCCAGAACAGCGACCACCACTTTTTCGTGCCGCCGCTGAGCCACCGCTCGCCGCTGAACATGCGGAAATCGTTGCGCGTGGGTGTCGCCACCTGGACATTCTTCCGCTCCGCATCGACATAGACCCGCACGCAGCCGGCGACGACAAAGGAATGGATGGCGACGAACACCACCAGCATCAACGTGATCGCGATCAGAACATAGAAGATGATCGCCAGGTGATTCATGATGATGTCCAGGAACACTTCCATCATGTGCCCGGCGGGGTAAGACTGCATCCGATCGATCCCGATCGACATCAGGACCGGAACGATGAGCGCGACTGCGGCGACGATGGCGATCATGACCAGCAGCACGCTCTCGCCGATGCGGATCAGCAGCAGCGGCCAGTTCGCCAGCACGCTCTCGAACCCGCGGCGGAGAATCTCGGTTGCGGTGCGCCTCAAAATGTGCTGCGCCGGTAGTCGTTGCCGCTGATGGGCACGCGCCACGCCATCTCATACAGCCGGCTGCGCAGCCTCGGCCCGATTCGATCCGATAGAGACTCTTCTTTCGGATTCGCGGCTTCGGGATAATTTGTGGTGAAGATGGTCGTGCGCTCTTCGTTGTAGCGCGTGTTGATCACGTAATAGAGGATGTCCTGCACGAACGTCGTCGGCTTCTGCGACCCGAGCTCGTCGAGCACGAGCAGATCCGCTTCGAGCAGTGGACGCATCAGCTCCGACTTACTGGGAACTTCATCGGAGTCGAATGAGGCCTGGATCTCCTGAATCAGATCCTGAAAGTTGCGGAACAGGAGACGCCCGTCTTTGGCGGTGCGGATGATCTCGATCAGCGCGGCCACGGCGAGATGGGTTTTCCCGACGCCGCACGATCCCATCAGGAGCAGTCCACGTCCCTCGTCGGTCGTTGGCCAGAGATCGACAAATTCCTGGAGCTTGGTCTTCGCGTTCTTCTGATCGACGTTACCAGGCTTGTACGTATCGAGCGTGCAATGCGCATATCGCTTGGGAATGCTCGCGCTGGCCATCCGCTGCCGCCGCCGCAGATCGCTCTGGCATCCGCACGGCTCGACGCGCAGTGAATCGCCGGCGAGCGGAATCCAGCCGGAACCGTTGCAGCGATGGCAGGTCTTCGCTTCGGGGGCGTGCACCGACATCGGCGATGAGTGTAGCAATGAATTTCGAATTTCATCGTTCCGCTTCGTTCCGCTTATAATTCTCGTCTCTCCCCATGCCCAAACCGTTGGTCACGTATCTGACGCAGCGCAGCGATGCGTTCCTTCTGCCTGCCGACCTCGGCCGCTCAGTCGAGGAGCTCTTCGGCCGCTCCGAGCCGCTTCTGCCTCAACCCATCAAGATCTATCTCGCCGACGAGACACAACCCACAGTCCTCGGCTTCCCCCTGGTCGAGACGAACGTCCTGAAGGAGCTCGACGCGAAGCTCGACAAATGGCTGGCCGAGGAGGTGCCGTGGCAGGTGACACGAAATCCGGCGGCGAAGGACAAAGCGCAGCTCGCGTCGAGCGCATATCTCGCGCAGCTCATGCGCGTCGCGGAGAATGCGATGACGTCGAGCCTTCTGAGCGACCACCACGCCATCTTCTGGCTCGCTCACTCGCTCGACCTGTCCAGGCAGTTCTCATCCATTCCGCGCCGCGTCAGCGCGGTGGACGTGCAGGCGGGACGCACGCAGGGTGACGCCCTCAAATACCGGATCTTCACGAAGTGGTGCAGCGACACGCGCGAGGAGATGTCCCCCGCCGCGGCGAAAGCATCGTCGATGCTCGAGGGCGACGAGCAGAGCGCGCTGCAGTTCTTTCGACTGCTGCAGGACGACGTTCTGATTCTGACCGAGGAGTTCGTGGGACCCGATCTGCGCGAGTTGCGGTCGTTTGTGAACGGCTACCTGCGCCGCGATTTCCAGGTGTTTCGCGACGCCTTCGAGCGCTTGCGCACCACTACGACCGACCTTCTGCAGAAGGATCGCGTCATGCGGTCGACGCTGCCGCTCTTCGGCGCCAATCCCGATCAAGGCGTCACGCTGGCGCTCCTGCTCGACGCCAGATTCCAGAATTTCCTTTTCGACTATCCGAGCGTGCAGAACGTCCTCACGCGTGAAGACCGCGAACAGATCCAGCTCATCGCCCGTCGCGTCCGCGAGTTCGCCGTGCTCAACCAGCTCCGCCGGGGCATCGTCTGGATGACCACGGGGCCCGATGGCGCGATCGTCTCCGCGGACCGGAGAAGCGACGTGGCATATTCACGCACGACACGGCCGCTCGATTTCGGCCGGCCCGGCGTCGTCGACCCGATCATTCACCGCTTCGGTCTCATCTACGACATCTCCAAATTCTCCGAGACTCTCGGCAACATCCGCCGCGGCGGAGGCAAGGAAGAGGTGAAGTCGTATCGGCAGATGCTGCTCTTCCAGCGCAAGCTCGAAGGTGTCGCCGAGCGCCACCTCCTTCAATTCGAAAAGTTCCTCGGCGACGGCGCGTTCTACACGACGCGTCGCGCGCTGCGCCTGATCCGGGCTGCCGTCGAGATCCAGCGCGTATATTCGGAGATGAAGCGCAAGGGATTCGCGTTCAACAAAGGACTGCGCATCGCCCTCAATTATGGTTATTACCGGCTCCTGCCCATGAAGGCTTCGACCGATGAGGCCGAGCGCATCACCGAGTTTTATGGTCCCGGCATCGTCGAGCTTTCGCGCCTCACTACGGGAAAGGCGGACAAGGAGATCGAGGAGATCGCTTCACTTCTCGTCTCGCATGGATACGATCCGGGCAAGGTGCAGGTCTTCTTCGCGCCGTTGGCCAAAGGCGTCGATGTCATCGATCACACGCAGCACGCGCGTGAGTACTACGCCTATGTCAACGCCAACGGTCATCTCATGAACGAGGGCATCGTGGCGTCGCTCCCGCTTTTGCAGGAGCTTTCGACGGAGTTGCAGAGCGAAGGACAGCAGCTCCAGAAGCTGAAGACATCGTGGGGAAGCTACATCGGCTTCGCGCCCGCTCTTCCCGGCGTTGAGTTCGTCGGCGTTCGACTCCTGGGCATGGTCCAGCTCAAAGGACTCGACAACATCGACGTCGGAGAGATCGTCCCATTCGCGCCAGGCGAAGTGGAAGCGTCACCGATCGAGTCGACCGAGCCGCTGGTGACGCTGCTGCGGCTAGATTTTCATCAGGAGCGAATGGAAGGATCGTTCCCCTCCGCAATCGACGACACCGAGCGCGTCGACACGACCACGGAGAGACTCATCGCCACCGAACTGGTCATCTGCGTGCCGCCGGAAGGACGCGCCGATGACGTGGTGATCGGCGAGTGGGATCCGCGCTCCGACGACGTCAGCCGCCCGCTGCGGCTTCCGCGCGGCGATTTCCAGAAACTCTTCGCGCTGAAGGGTGATCTCGAGAGCGGCATGATGAAGCTCGATCGCACGACGGTGCGCGATCTCTACGATCGCCTCGCCGACGACAGCTTCTCGCCCGCATTTCACCTCGCCGAGTATCGCCAGGACTATGAATACGAGGCGTACGTCATCGGAGAAGTGGTCGAGAAGCTTTAGGACTTCATCCCTCATCCTTTACCATCATCTGTGATGCGCATCGATTTCGATGCCCGCACGATCACCTGCTCCGTCGGCGACCTCGTCTATGAGTCGACCTATCGACGCATCGGCGTCGAACGCGGCGACGGCTTTCGCCGCATGTGGATCGGGCAGGACATCCACAGCCGCCGCGCCGAGGAGCGCGCAGGGGAAGATGCCCACTACAAGCCGGAAGTCGGGGTGTCGTATCGGACGACGCTGCGCGACTGGAACATCTGCATCACCGGCCGCATCGACGGCCTCTCGATCGATCGCGAGCGAGGCCTCGTCACCATCGAAGAAGTGAAGTCTCTGCACTTCGATCTGGAGCTCGAAGCACTCTACAGGTCGGAGAAATTGCAGCGGCATCTCTATCAACTGCTGCTGTATGCATTGTTCCTCGCCGGCAACGAGGAGTTCCGGGAATTTGACTTCCGTCCGCAGCTCGTGCTGGTCGATCTCATCTCCGGCGAGACGAAGCTGATCGACGCGGAATTCGATCGCGACAGCGTGATGGCGACGCTCACCGCGAGTCTGGAGTCGCTCGTCGAGGAGGTCGAGACGGCGCACGCGCTGCGCGTCGCGAAGAGAGCGTTCGCCGAGAGCCTTCCGTTCCCCTACGAGCGCATGCGGCCGTTCCAGAAAGAGATGATCGATTCCGTTGCCCACGCGGTCCGCGAGCGCGAGGCGTTGCTGGTCTCGGCGCCGACCGGTGTCGGCAAGACGATCGCCGCGCTCTATCCCGCCGTGCGCGAATCGCTCAAAGCGGGCAAAAAGCTCTTCTTCCTCACCTCGAAGACCCTGCAGCAGGACGCGGCCGTGCAGGCGCTGTCGATGCTCAACGACGGATCGTTCCGCGTATTGCGCGTGCGCGCGAAGCAGAAGATGTGCGCGCATACGCAGATGATCTGTCACGAGGATTTCTGTCCGTTCGCGGCGCGCTACTCCGAGAAGATGGAGAAGAGCGGATTACTGTCGCGCATCACCACGCAGATGAGCTACTTCGATCCCGACATCACGTTCGAGCTGGCGAAATCGACAGAGGTTTGTCCGTTCGAAGTATCACTCGAGCTGATCGAGCAGGCCGACGTGGTCGTCTGCGATTACAACTACATCTTCGATCCCTATGTCGGACTGAAGGCCTATCAGCAGGACAACGACTACGGCGACTGCGTTCTGATCGTCGACGAAGCGCATAACCTCGTCGATCGCGGCCGCGGCTATTTCTCGCCGGAGCTGCACGAGAGCAGCTTCGACGACATCGTCAGGCACCTGGCATCGCGCGGCTGCAATCTCGACGGATGGGAAGAGCTGCTGGACGAGCTGCGTACACACCTTCACGAACTGGCGCAAACCGACGACGAGCAACCGGCGCCTGACAAACCCTCTCTCTGCGAGCCCGACCGCGACCTCTTTCTCAACCAGCGCGTCGAGTGGGAACGCCTGCTCATGACCTACATCGGCTGGAAGATCGAGAACGGAATCGCCGAGGAAGACGATCCGCTCATCGACTTCTATTTCAAGCTGGTGAAGTTCACGAACCTTCTCGCTGAAGAGGGAGAAGAATTCGCCCACCTCATCGAGAGCACGCCCGAGGGTTTGAAGTTGAAGATCTTCTGCAAAGACCCATCGCGGTTTCTCGGAAGGATTTTCGACTCCGCGCATGCCACGATCGCGCTCTCGGCGACGCTCGAGCCGTTCGACTTCTACCGCAAGACTCTGGGATTTCCCTCCGATCGGACGACCGAGGTCTCGTTGCCGTCACCGTTCCCGCGGAGCAATCGCAAGATCGTGGTTGTCCCCGAGGTGGACACGACGTTCAAGCAGCGAGCGAATCATTACGAGAAGATCGGCGCCATGGTGGCCGACATCGCCGACGCCAACGAGGGCAACTATCTCGCGCTCTTTCCGAGCTATGTGTTTCTGCGCGAGGTCGCCGAGCGCATGCCGCCGACGCGCAAGAACATGATGATTCAACGCTCGGATATGACCGACTACGAGCGCAATGCCATCCTCGCCATCCTGCGCGACAAGCCCCGGCGCGGAAACCTGATCCTCGCCGTGTCCGGCGGCATGTACGCGGAGGGAATCGACTATCAGGGCGACATGCTGTCGGGAGTGATGGTGGTCGGACCGGCCCTGCCGTCGGTCAGCTTCGAGCAGGAGCTGCTCAAGCAGTATTACGACGAGCAATACGGCGCCGGGTTCGAATTCGCGTATCTGATCCCGGGGATGACGCGCGTCGTGCAATCGGCGGGACGCGTGATCCGCAGCGAGACCGACGTCGGAGTCATCGCGCTCTTCTGCCGGCGCTTCACGCAGGAGATGTACACGCGCTACTTCCCCGCGGACTGGTACGAAGAGTCGCCGCGGGAATTGATCTCGCGCAAACCGGCCAGCGAGATCAAAGCATTCTTCGAGGCGAAGAGCACGCCGCAGTTACGATTGCTGTAGCGAGGTGTCGTATGGGTCCTGTGATCGTTCGCTCGAAAAATTCTTTCCGCGCCGACATCGATGCCGGCACGCACAAGCTCGTCGCCGATGAGCCGGCGAGCGCCGGCGGAACCGACCTCGGGCCGACGCCGTACGATTTCCTCTCCGCGGCCCTCGGCGCGTGCACGTCGATGACGCTGCATTTCCTGGCCAAACGCGACAACATCCCTCTCGAAGGAGTGGAGATTCGCATCACGAACGATCGCATGTACGCGAAGGACTGTGCCGATTGCTCCAGCAAGAGCGGCTACATCCATCGCTTCGATGTGCAGATCGTGCTGCGCGGCAATCTCACATCCGAGCAGCGCGAACGGCTGCTGTCCGCGGCGCGCCGCTGTCCCGTAAACAAGACTCTGACGAACGAGATCCGCGTCGAGGAGAAGCTCGTCGACGATTAACTCAGCATCGACAGCTTGTTGACGAGCGCCTCGGCCAGCGCCAGCTCCTCGCGCGCGATCGGCTCGAATTTCGTGACGTCCAAACGCACTGCGAACCTCGGCATCGCGTACTTCGCCGTCACGAGATGGTCATCGAGAGCACGCGTGATGCGCAGACCACGCCGGTCGAGCCGGATCTCGTCGAAGCGCGCGACGAGATTCGTATACATCACGGACGCAACCGCCGAATCGCCGAAGAGGCGTTCTGCGAGCGCCGCCTCGTCGCCGCGAATCCAGAACTCCGCCGCCGCCGGCTGTCGCACTTCGATGAGCGGCGGCCCGAACCACGTCAGCGGTCTGTTCGAGAAGAATCCGGTGAATCGGCGCTTGACCATGAGCCGCGAATCGGTTTGCGCACGCACCTTCAGGATCAACCGCTGCGGCACCCCTTTCTGGCGCAAGTGATAGGAGAGCTCCACGGGAAAAGAGCGCCACGTGCCCTTGACGCCGGCCGGCGACATGAAGAGTTTCTGGACGTTGGTCCAGCCGGCCGACGCGGCGAGCTCGCGCAACATGACTCCGATCGCACCCGTGCGCCGGCTGATCGCGACAAACACGATCACCACGACGACGAATGCGCCGGCGACGACGATCGGGAGGAGCTGGTCTTCGCGCATTGTCATAAGCTAACAGCAAATATGAAGACGCTGCTCGAAGAAGCAATCGATTCGTGGCAGGACGCCCGCAACGGTGTCATCAACGAGGTCGAGAATCTCCCGGCCGGCCGGTTCGACTTCCGCCCGGCGCCGGCCGTACGCAACATCGAAGCACTGGTCATCCACATCATGGAAGTCTCACTGATGATGGCCGGCGAACTGACGCGCGAGGACACGAACCTGCACCGCTATCCGTGGCTGCGTCTGCTCGCACACTACTCGAAGCCGATCGAGAACGTCACGGGTAAACGCAAACTCCTTTCGGCGCTTCGCTCCACTCTGCGAGACGGCGTGAAAGAGTTCCGGCGTGCCGGCGACATCCACATGATGCAGCAGATCGTTCGCTTCGACGGCAACAAGGGGACGCGTCTGCAGTGGTTCCATCACGGTATCGCTCACGAGGAATATCACCGCGGCCAACTCGCGCTTTACGCGCGTCTTCTCGATCTCACGCCGGCGCTGACCCAGCTTATCCAGGGCAGCAGTTAGTTAGACAGCGCTCGCGCCCCGTGCAAGGACTTCCCGCGCTCGCTCCGCCTCGGCCTCCGGCACGGTGAGCTTGATTCCGCCCGACATCCAGTGCAAGAACCTCCTTAATTCTGAATTGAGAATGATTCGTGCAGGCGGCGCTGGGGCGACTACCGCGCCCACCGCTCCAGCCAGTACTGCAACATCACCAGGGCCCAGAGCGGGCGGGCGTGATTCGCGCGCCCGTCACGATGCTCGTTGAGGAGCCGCGTCGCGTACGCTTCATTGATGAGGCCGCGCGCGCGCAGACGCTCCGGGGCCAGTAAGCGATCGACCTCGCCGCGCAATCCGTGATTGATCCACGAAGCGATCGGCACACTCAGTCCTCGCTTGCGCCGATGGATCACATCCTCGGGCAGCCACTTCGCCGCCGCTTTCTTCAGCAGCCATTTCGTCGTGGTGCGACGCACGCGCAACTCGGGCGCGAGCGAGAGCGCGAATCGAGTGACGTCGCGATCGAGGAACGGCGCGCGGGCCTCGACTGAGGAAAGCATCGTCGCGCGATCGACCTTCACCAGAAGGTTGTCGCGAAGATAGCTTCGATAATCGACGAGCATTGCTCCGGTGAGCGGATCGAGACCCGGAGGCGCCGATGGCAGATCGGGCATCTCCGACGGCATGTTCGCGTAGACATCGCTCGAGAGGCCGGTCCCGAACCACGACAGATGGCGCTCGATCCACGGCCGCTCGGCGTCGGCCACGAAACGCTTGAGCAGAAACTCGAGCGTGACTTTCTTTCCCGACGACGGAAGTCGTCGCACCACGGCGCGGATCGCGCTGCGCAACGGCGCCGGCAGTGCGTCATACATCGGCGCCAGCTTGTGGCCGATGTATGTCGGATAGCCGCCGAACAGTTCATCGGCTCCTTCACCGCTGAGGATCACCTTGACGTAGTTGCGCGCCGCGCGCGCGAGAAGAAACGTCGGCAGAATGGCCGGATCGGCGATCGGCTCGGCGACGTTCTGCGTCACGCTTTGAAGCGCCTCGAGCAGCGTCTCCTCATCCGTGCGCACGGGAACATAGCGCGTGCGCATCCGCACCGCGACGCGCGCCGCGTCGCCGCTCTCGTCATATGACTGCTCCGCGAATTGCGCGGAGAAGGTGTGCACCTTGTCGACGCCAATGACGCTCGACGCCAGCGCCGCCAGGATCGATGAATCGAGACCACCGGAGACGAAGACACCAACCGGTACATCGGACATCACCTGCTTGGCGATGGCGGTCTCGACGAGCTGTTGAAGCTCGTTGACCGCGTCGTCGACACTGCGCTCTACCGTCGTGAATTTCTCCGGCTGCCAGTACCGCACGAGCTCCTCGGTACCGTTGAAGCAGATGTATGCGCCGGCGGGGACGCGGCGGATCGCGGCGAACATCGTGCGCGGCTCGGGCACGTAACCGAGGCGCAGGTATTCGGCGATGGCGATTCCGTCGAGATCGCGCGAGACGGACGGATGCGCGAGCACACTCTGCAGCTCCGAAGCGAAGACGACCTCACGACCGACTCGCGCATAGAACAGCGGTTTCTCGCCGGCGCGGTCGCGGGCGAGGATGAGCGTGCCTGTGGCGTTATCGCGGATGGCCAGTCCGAACATCCCGTCGAGCGTCGCGATCGCCTCGGTGCCCCGATCGAGATACAGCGGGATGATCGTCTCGACATCGGAGTGCGATCGATACGGGTAATCGCGATACTGAGCGCGGATCGCCGGCGCGTTGTAAATCTCGCCGTTGCACTCGAGCCAGACCTGCTCCTGCGGATCGGAGAACGGCTGATCGGCACGCTCGTGAAGATCGATGATGCGCAGCCGCTCGGTGCCGATGGCCGCGGACGAATCGCGCAGCACGGCCCGGCCATCGGGGCCGCGGTGCCGCAGCGCTTCGCCCATGAAGTCGAGGATCGCCGGATACTGCAGCACCGCTCCCGACTCGCTGACCATGCCATATATGCCGCACATCAGGGCGCCATTGTATTCACACCACCGATACGCGGCCCGTAGGCGACGTAATGCGCAGCCGTGGCGACGGGACGCAGGCCACGCGATTCGAAGAGCGCGCGGTTCGTCGTGTCGTTGTTGCGAACGATGTAAAGCCGCATGGCACAGCAGCCGTCGATCGTCTGGCGCAGCCACGATGTCGGCTTCAGCGGCGACGCCGGCGCACCGCTGAATCGAGGGTAATGCCGCGTGACGTAGTTGCTGGTGAACTCTTCTCCGTCATCACTGGCCACGACGATCGGTCGCTCGAGGTAGAACGCCAGCGATCCAGTGAAAGCCTCGACGCCCACGACATGGATGTGCGGTGAAAGATACGGCTCGAGTTGTGCCGCAAACGACTTCGTCGATCGGCGCTGCGCGATCGCGTCCATCAACGGCGTCGTCACGATCGGGACCGCGATCATGGGAACAGACAACGCGATGATCGCGACGTCTCGTCTGCGAACGATCGCCGCCACGACGCCCGCGACCAGGAGCAATGCGCCGAGCACGTACGCCGGCGTTTTCGCAGCCGCCGCAATCGCCGGATCCATCCGCACGCGCGGCGCCGCGAACGCAATGACGCCCAGCGCCGCGATCACGATCGCCGCCGCTCGCATGCGCACCGATCGCGCGGCGAACAGGGCGATGGCCGGCATCAGCGGCAGGATGTACTGCGGACGCTTCGACTGCGACAGCGAAAAAAATAAGAGCGGAATCGTGATCCAGAGAAGCAGGAAAACGTCGTCACGATCGCGAGGCTTGCGCAGCGCCACGATCGACCAGGGCAATGCGCCGCCGATCAGATAGGGAAGGAAGTACCACGGCGGGCCGGTGCGCTTCAGCGTGCCGGTCGTGAGCCGTTGTGCCGTCTCCGTGACGAGCACGTATCGCAGAAAGTCGGACACGACGCGTTGCACCGCCGCGACCCACGGCGCGATCACGACCACGAAGAGAATCAAACCGGCGATCGACCAGATCTTCGCGAGGCGCTTCCGCCACACTGCGTGAGGAATCGCGACGAGGAGCGGCACCGCCAGCGCCACCGGTCCCTTCGTCAGCACGCCGATGCCCATGGAGAGCCAGGCGACCGCGCTCCACTTCCGGTCGTCGGATTCGACCGCGAAGTAGAACGCGATGATCGCCACGACCATGAAGAAGGTCAGCGCGCTGTCGAAGATCACAGTCCGGGCGAATGCGATCGTCAGCGGCATCGACAGGAACGCGATCACTGCGACGCACGCTTCATCGATGCCCCACAATCGCCGCGCGAACCAGAAAATCACCGCCGCTGTCGCCAGCGTGAAGAGGTACGCCGGCAGTCGAGCCGCCAGCTCCGTCGCGCCGAGAATCTCCATCGCCGCCGCCTCAGCCGCAAAATAGACGATCGGCTTGTCGAGATACGGCAGTCCGTCGAGATGAGGCACCACGTAATCGTTCGTCTCCGCCATCTCCCGCCCCACCTCGGCGTTGCGTCCCTCATCCGGATCGAGCAGTGCCGCCGATCCGAGGAGGAGGCCGATGGCGATGGCGGCGATGATGGACCAGGCGCGCAGCAAGACGCGGGAGGATAGCAGGCCTTGGAGTGCGGCGGCTTGCCGCCGCCGTTTGTTAACATTGGTCATGCCCGTCATTCCCGAAAACGCGATGCTCGGGCCGTATCGCATCGTCTCGATGATCGGCGAAGGCGGAATGGGCGCCGTCTATCGCGCGCACGACACGCGGCTCGGACGCGACGTCGCGATCAAAATCCTGACGGCGGTGACGCTCAGCGATAAGGAGCGTCTGGTCCGCTTCGAGCAGGAAGCGCGCGCGACGGGGATGCTCAACCATCCCAACCTGCTCACGATCTACGACGTCGGCAGCTCGCAGGGCACGCCCTATCTCGTCTCCGAGCTCCTGCATGGCGAGACGCTGCGCGATCGGCTCAACAAAGGTCCGATTCCGCCGCGCAAGACGGTCGAGATCGCGCTGCACGTCGCCCACGGACTGGGCGCCGCGCACGAGAAGGGCATCGTTCATCGCGACCTGAAACCGGAGAACATCTTCCTCACTAAAGAAGGCCGCGTGAAGATCCTCGACTTCGGCATCGCCAAGCTGAGCGCGATGACCGGTGGCGACGGACCGGCGTTCCAGCCTGCGGCGACCGAGCCGGGCATGGTCATGGGCACGGTCGGCTACATGTCGCCTGAGCAGGTGCGCGGCGAGCAGGTCGATCCGCGCACGGACATCTTCGCCCTCGGCACGATCATGTACGAGATGCTGACCGGCCAGCGCGCGTTCAAACGCAACTCATCGATCGAGACGCTCAGCGCGATTCTGAAGGAGGAACCGCCGGAGCTGCTCGAAGTGAATCCGAACATTCCCCCTGCTCTCAATCGTCTCGTCTGCCGTTGTCTGGAAAAAGATCGAGAGCAGCGATTCCAATCGGCGCGCGATCTCGCCTTCAACCTCGAGACGATGACGAACTTCTCATCGCACGGCACGCTGTCGGGCATCGCGCCGACGCCGCCGCAGACAGCAAACACCCCGACGATTCGCACATCGACACCAACCGCAGCTTTGCCGAGTCTGGCGCCGGCGACGTCGGCGGCGCCGCGCATGCCCACTCAGGCTCGCCCGCGAACGATGACGATCGCGAAACCGAAACCGCGCGTCTCGCCGGTTCTTCTGGCAGTCCTCTACATTGTCTCGATCGCCGGCGCGGCGTTCGCCGGCTGGTATTTCGCGCACAAACTCAGCGGGACGAAGCAGGACGTTTCGTTCCGGCGGATCACATTCCGGCGCGGTGAGGTTCGCGGCGCGCGCTTCTCTCCCGACGGCGACACGATCGTCTACAGCGCCGCGTGGGAAGGTCAGCCGAGCGAGATCTACGTGACGAGCCGGCAGAGTCCCGAAGCCCGCCCTCTCGGCATTCCCGATGCGGACGTGCTGGCGGTCTCGAAATCGACAGAGCTGGCGATCCTTCTGCGCCGCGATCGCCTGACGAACCTCGGCACGCTCGCGCGCGTGCCGCTCGCCGGCGGCATGCCACGTGAAGTCGCGGAGAATGTTCTGCAGGCCGACTGGTCGCCGGACGGATCGCAGCTCGCGATCATACGAGTCAAGGGCGGCAAGTATCGCGTCGAATATCCGATTGGAACGCTGAAGTACGAAACGCCGCACGACGTGCGCGATCTGCGCGTCTCGCCTGACGGTAGTCGAGTCGCATTCGTGGAGCCACTGCGGGGCGAATATCAGATCGTGGTCGTCGGCAACGGCGAGCCCGAAGCAATCGCCCATGGATGGTCGCATGGTGCGAACGGTCTGGCGTGGGCGCGTGATGCGAAGGAGATCTGGATCACCGGCACCGACTCTGGGACCCCGCCGTCGCTTTACGCCGTGCCGCTGGAAGGAGAGCCGCGACTCGTCAACCGGGTCACCGGCTCGATGAAGCTCTTCGATATTTCCAGCGCGGGCCGGGTGCTGATGGCCAACAGCATGTGGCGCGCGGGTCTGCTCTATCACGGTCCCGGCGACACCAATGAGCGAGAGATGTCGTGGCTGGACTGGTCGATCCTCGCCGACCTCTCGCAGGACGGCCGGAGCATTCTGTTCAACGAGACACGCGAAGGCGGTGGCAGCAGAAGCGCGATCTATCTTCGCCGCGTCGACTCCCCCGCTCCGGTTCACATCGGCGAAGGTTATGGCGACGCGCTGTCGCCCGATGGCAAATGGATCCTCGCGCACAGTGGCGCGAAGCTGATGCTGCTTCCGACCGGCAGCGGCGAGCCGCGCGAGATCAAACTCATCGGCAACTTCGACCTCGGCGCCGAGTGGCTGCCCGATTCGAAGCGCGTCGTCATCGGTGGCGCATTGCCGAAGAGCAACTACAGGCTGTTGGTCGTCGACACGCTCGAGGAGACTGTCGATCCGATCTCGCCGGAGAACGTCTGGGCAAGCACGCTGCGGCCGTTTGCTGTATCGGCGGACGGTCGCACAGTCGCCGGCATGACCGCGGAAGAAACCATCGCGCTGTATCCGATCAAAGGTGGGGAGCCGAGGTCCGTTCCAGGTGTGGAGAAGGGTGAAGTGCCGATCGAGTGGACGCCCGACGGCGGCGCGCTCTATGTGTACCGCCCCACCTCCCTTCCCGCTCGCGTTTACAAAGTGACTCTGGCGACGGGAGCGCACGAGCTGTGGAAAGAATTCGGGCCGAGCGATCCCGCCGGCGTCTACAAGATGGCGCCGGTGTTCATGACGCGCGATGCCGCAGCGTATGCATACAACGCGCTGCGCACCACGAGTGATCTGTATGTGGCTGAGGGTTTGAAATAGTGTTGGGTCGTCGGTCGTGGGTCGTCGGTCGTGGGGGCTTCATGGTTCTTGCGATGCGGCCCCCACGACCCACGACCAACGACCAACGACCCGCGCGATGACCGAGACGCTGGCGATTGTCCTGGCAGCCGTCGTCGCAGGCGCGATCAATTCCATTGCCGGCGGCGGAACGCTGATCTCCTTTCCGGCGCTGCTGTGGGTCGGCCGCGCCCCGATTATCGCGAACGCGACCAACACCGTGGCGCTGTGGCCCGGATCATTCGCGGGGATGGTCGGATTCCGTCGCGAATTGTCGACGATCCGGCGGTGGCTCCTGCTCCTCACGATTCCGTCAATCGCCGGTGGCGCGCTTGGAGCGTGGCTGCTGCTTCGCACGCCGGAGCGAACGTTCGAGAGGATCGTGCCGCTGCTCATCCTCATCGCCACAATTCTTCTCGCTGCGCAGGAGTTCGTCTCCAAACGCCTCGGCCTTCTGGCGCGGGCGCATGAGAATCCGACAACAGGCTGGGTCATCTTCGTGTTCGTCTTTCAGTTCGGCGTCGCGGTGTACGGCGGCTATTTCGGCGCGGGGATGGGCATCCTCATGCTCGCCGCGCTCGGACTGATCGGCCTCACGGATCTCCATCAGATGAATGGGCTGAAAAATCTGCTGGCGATCTGCATCAATGGCATCGCCGCGATCTACTTCGCGATCTCCGGCGCCGTGG
Source organism: Thermoanaerobaculia bacterium (assembly GCA_036506455.1). GTDB lineage: Bacteria > Acidobacteriota > Thermoanaerobaculia > Gp7-AA8 > Gp7-AA8 > DASVHS01. Next base: position 461 of record DASXRT010000242.1, on the reverse strand, counting down.
TGTGGCACGACGGCATCATCATGGCCGCCGGAGCCATCACCGGCGGCTATTTCGGCGCCCGCGTCGCGAGACGGCTCGGACAAAAGTTCGTGCGCGTCACAGTCGTCTTCATCGGTTTGGCGATGACGGTGGCGTTGTTCCTACGTTCGTCGTGATGAGAGCTGCCAAGCGCTTGCGACGGCAGCGCGTCGGCTGCACGCGCGCACCGCTTTGTCGAGCGTGATGACTGGCGAAACGTTTGCGACCGAATCTTTCGGAAGGCCGGTCATACGCGCCGGCAGCAGTACGTTCCCGGGCGCGTCCGCTCAGGCAAGATTGCCGGTGAGCGGTACACAAACGACCGTCGCAATTCTGCTGCGATTCAGCGCGTCGCCTTGAACGACCACGACCGGCCGGCGAAAGCCTGGAGCTGATCCAGTTGGAGGCGCAAGGTCCGCCCACCAGACCTCGCCCTGCGAAAT
>DASXRT010000241.1:0-6212 GCA_036506455.1 Thermoanaerobaculia bacterium | reverse complement strand
GGTCTCACATCTCGGCTTGCTGCCGCAGGGTCAACCGGAACGCTACGAGCGCGTCGTGCGCATGGTCGAAGTCATGGAGTCGATGTTCGGCAGTTGCACGATGTACGGCGAGTGTGAGGCCGTCTGCCCGAAAGGCATCTCTCTCAACTTCATCGCCCGCATGAACCGCGACTACATCAAGGCGCGGTTCAAAACGCCGAAGGAGACAGTGGAGACGAGTGAGGTGGGCGGAAGAGTGTAGGACGTGCTGAGTGCTGCGTGCTCGGTGCTGGGTGGCACTCAGCACTCAGCACCCAGCACTCAGCACCTCATCTCACTTTCATCTGCGTGTCCTTGGCCATGCGCAGATGTTCCTGGAGCGTCGGGAGTATCTTCGTCGCCCAGTTCCTGATATCGGCGTCTTTTGCATTTTTCGAAGCCTTCTCGAACTCCTTCACGTCTTTCTCATGGTCCTCGACCATGTCTCGCATGTACGCCTTGTCGAAGTCGGTGCCGTACGTCTTCGAGAGCTCGTCGGCAGTCTTCTGATCCTCGCGGCCGACGACCGCCGGCACGTCCAGGCCTTTGATGATGGCGATCTGCTTCAGCTCGTCGTTCGCTTTGCTGTGATCCGTGACCATCCGACTACCGAATGTCTTGACGTCGGCTGACGCGGCCTTCGACACCGCCATCTTGCCAAGCGCGACCTCGAACATCCCTCCCTGCGCGGCCTTGATCACGAACTCTTTGTCCTCGGCTGACATGTTGCTGACGGTTCCTCCGGTAGAACCTGTAGTCGTCGCCGAAGCCGCAGTGCTCGTGGTGGTCGTACCCGATGTGTCGGTTCCGCTCGTGGAGGTGGTGGAGGTCTCGGTTGTCCCGGCCGCGCCCGCATTCACCTCACCGGGCTGCCGGCACGCGAATGCGGCCACCATCAGCAATGCGGCAGGAGTAACGAGAAATCTATGTCGAATCATGGTTTGCGAAAGCTGCAGAAAGCGCTCCAGCGCTGCCGGACTTCCGTATCCATCGCTCTGGGAAGCGCGGTATGATCGCACGGTCCATTTCTTCAGATAAGTTGGAGGGCGTAGTGCCCACTGCCTCTGCAGTGCCGGAGTTAGACAGCGTTGTGGCGGAGGCGGCGAAGGCCGCCAACGTGCCTGTGGCGTTTGTCGGATTCCTCGACAAGGCCGGTGAGACCGTCAAGGCCGCTCGCGGCTGGAGCGTCGCCGTCATTCCTCCACCGATGTCGTTCGCGATCCGCATCGCCAATCAATCCGACATCGTCGTCGTTCCCGACACGACCCTCGACGTCCGTTTCTCATCGCACCCGCTCGTCACCGGCGCGCCGAACATCCGTTTCTTCGCCGGCGTGCCGATCTTCGACGACGGCACATTCATCGGCGCGCTCTCGGTCATCGACCGCGCACCGCGCAACTTGACGCCGGAGCAGATCGCGATGCTCCGCCTGCTGGCGAAACAGGTATCTCGCGAGATGGAGATTCGCCGCGAGAAGGAAGAGCTCAATGAGCGATTCCGCGAGTTCTTCGAGCAGACCGACGACTTCGTCATGAGCATCAGCCACGATCTACGGCTGATTCATTCCAACGAAACCGTGATGAATGCGCTCGGCTACACGCGCGAAGAGCTCTCGTCGCAGCCGCTCCTGCGCGTCATCGATCCCGATTCGCGCGAGGAGTTCAAGACCGCCGTCGCCGACGTCTTCGAATCGGGCGAGCCGCATGTCGTGGAGACCGTCTTCGTCACATCCGGTGGTCGCCGCATGGCGATGGAGGGATCGCTTCGCCCTCGCATCGTCGACGGCCGCGCGCTGATGGTGCGCGTCATCTTCCGCGACATCACCGAGCGGAAAGAATTCGAGACCGAGCTTGGCAATGCTCGCGATGCCGCGCTCGAGGCGGCGCGGCTCAAATCGCAGTTCCTGACGAACGTCAGCCACGAGATTCGCACGCCGATGAACGGCATCGTCGGCATGCTCGATCTCCTCGAATCGACCTCGCTCAACGAAGAGCAGCGCGATTACGCGCGGCAGGCGCACGCCAGCGCCGATCATCTGCTGTCGATCGTCAACAACATCCTCTATGTCTCGAACGTCGAGGCCGGCGGCCTCGGCTCATCGAGCGTCGATTTCGATCTGTACAAGACGCTGCAGCGCGTCGTCGAAGTGATGAAGATCGCTGCGATCGGCAAGGACATCCAGGTCGATTTCAGCTACGACTCGAACCTGCCTCCGATCGTGCGCGGCAATCAGAGCAAGCTCCGCCAGGTCGCCACGAATCTGATGGAGAACGCCATCAAGTTCACCGAAGAAGGAAAAGTTCTGCTGCGCGTCACGCAACAGACCGAGACGGACACGCATCGTCTGCTGCGGTTCGAGGTGCAGGACACCGGCATCGGCATCTCCGAAGAGGATCGGCTGCTGCTGTTCGAGAAGTTCTCGCAGGTCGATGGTTCGCAGTCGCGCCGGTTCCAGGGAGCAGGACTGGGGTTGGCGACGGCGCGGCAGCTCATCGAGACGATGGGCGGTCTGATCGATGTGGAGAGCAAGCCAGGCGTCGGATCGACGTTCTGGTTCTCGATCCCGTTCCCGAAACATGCTCAGGGCCGCAAACCGATCGCATCGTCAGAGCTGGACTTCAAAGGGAAGCGCGTTCTGCTGGTCGATCAGTTCCCGACCAGCCGGAAAATCGTGCGCCATTACCTCGAGTCCACATGGGAGATGCGCGTCGACGAGGCAGAGAATGCCATGACGGCGCTTTCGACGATGCGCCAGGGCGCCGGCAGCGATCCATATCGCGTGGTGGTCTTCGACGCGATGCCCGACCTCGACGCGACGTCGTTTGCGCGCGAAGTCAGAGCCGATCCGCACATCGCCGGCAGCAGCCTCATTCATCTCGTCGCCGCGAACACCGAGGTGAACCGGGAGCGGATGCGCGAGGCCGGGATCAACTCATATGTGATGAAGCCGGTCGGACAGAGCGAGCTCTTCGACGCGATGACCGTTGCGCTCGCGCACGATGCGCTCTCCGAGGCCAAGGCGGTTGCGCAGCCGGCCAGCCCCGGTTCGGCCGCGCCGCCGAACGTTTCGCCGGAAATGCGCCGCAAAGTTCGCGTCCTGCTCGTGGAAGACAACTTCCTCAACGCGAAACTGACCCTGAGTCAGCTACACAAGCTCGGATACGAAGCCGACTCCGTGCCCAACGGCAAAGAAGCAGTCGATGCCGTGACGAAGAACGACTATCAGATCATCCTGATGGATTGTCAGATGCCGGTACTCGACGGATACCAGGCCACGATCGAGATCCGCCGTCTCGACCGGGAGCGCGGCGGGCAGCGGCGGATCATCGCCATGACGGCAAACGCGCTGGAAGGCGATCGCGAAAAATGCCTGGCTGCCGGCATGGATGATTACCTCGCCAAGCCCACCAAGCACGATGAGCTGGAGACAGCGCTGGCGCGGTATTTCACTACGAAGTAGCTCTTAGCTCTTAGCTCTTAGCTGTTAGGAGGCCACCGCCCAGCCACGATGGTCGTGCTTCGTTCTCCTAAGAGCTAAGAGCTAACAGCTAAGAGCTTCAAAAGGGCATGTGCAAGTCGCACATACTCGCTCTCCTCGTTGTAAAGCTGCGCCGAAATCCGCAAGACGCGCTTCGGAGGTTGCGGCCACGGCACGATCGGCACCTCGATCTTGAACTGCTCGAGCAGTGCGTCCTGCAATGGATCGCCGTAAAGGCTCGGGGCGCTTTCCGCTTTGCCGTCAGGCAGTGGAACTGCGGCCATGGAACCGAGCATTTCATCGGGCGCCGGCGCGGCGATACCGAGTGCGCGGATCAGAATGTCACGGCCCCGAAGCGCGAGAGCGTGGTTGCGTCGCATCACTTCCGGCCAGCCTCCGCCGGCGAGTGAACCGATGAAGCGGATCGCTTCGGGGACGGCGAGCCAGGCGCTCGGATCGAACGTGCCGGTCCAATCGAACTCGAGGAGGAACCGGCTGCGATCGGTGCGCGACGAGTTCGCACCGTGACTGATTGCGATCGGCCGAACGCCGTAACGCCGATTCTCACGGACGTACAGAAAGCCTGCGCCTTTGGGCGCGCAGACCCACTTGTGAAGGTTGCCTGCGTAGTACGCCGCGCCGATCGATCGCACATCGAGCGGGAGCATCCCCGGCGCGTGCGCGCCATCGACGAGCGTCTCGATGCCGCGCGCCGTCATCTCGGCGACAAGGCGCTCCACCGGTTGGATGATCGCCGTCTGGCTCGTGATGTGATCGACGAGGAGCAGTCGCGTGCGCGGAGTGACACGATCGAGGATGCTTTTCAGGATGTCGTCAGGCGAAGCGACGGGGAACGGCGTATCGACGACGATCACCTTTGCGCCGGCGAGCTGCGCGACATATTCGAGCGCGTTGCGGCACGCGTTGTACTCCTGCGTCGTGACGAGAAGCTCGTCGTGCTCATCGAGATCGAGCGAGCGCAACACCGCGTTTACGCCGGCCGTGGCGTTGGCGACAAACGCGACACCTCCCGCATCCGCTCCGATGAACCGCGCCAGCTCGGATCGCGCGGCATCGAGTAGCGGCTCGAGCTCGCGCACCATGAAACGCACCGGCTCACGCTCGAGCTGCCGGCGATACTCATCCTGCTTCGCCAGAACGACCTTCGGCGTGGCGCCGAACGAGCCGTGATTCAGAAACACGATCTCCGGATCGAGGAGCCAGTGCTCTCTCATTGAAGGATGAAGGATGAAGGATGAAGGATGACATGGCAATTTCGCTTCATCCTTCATCCTTCATCCTTTCCAAGCCTTCCTGCAATACGTGCGGCTCGGTCAGTAACGAGATCACGATGTATCCGTCGCTCTCGAAATCAAAGAAATATCCGGGATGAACAATGACTCCTTTATCGAGCAGTCCGATCGCAAGATCCTCATCGGTGCGCGGCATGCGCAGAACCGCCGACCACCCGCCCTCGACCGGCAGCAGCCTCATGGACGGCGGCAACGCCTCGTGCAGCATCGCGAGATTTTCGCGTGTTCGCTTGCGGATCGCCTCGCGGATCGTCGCGCCGATGCGCAGCAGATCAGGCAGCGCCTGCTGCACCGGAGTGCTCACCGACAGAAAGCTGTCGGCGATGAGCTCGAGCGCATCGATCGCGCGTTGCTTCTCGGGCCCGCTCACGCGGATCCATCCCAGCTTGTAATGCGGAAGACCGCATGACTTCGACAGTCCGCCGAGCACGAACGTGAACCGTGTGGCGCTGCCGGCCTCGGCGACGATTGGAAAGTCAAAGAACACCTCATCCGCAATGACCGGCAGGCCAAACGATGACACTGCCTCCTGCTCGTCCTCCCGCACATACGATCCCGTCGGATTGTTGGGATTCACGACGACGATCGCTTTCGTACGGGGCGTGATCGAGTCGCGTACGCGTTCCGCATGCAGCTCCCATCGCCGATGAAACTCCAGCGGGAAGCTGCGGAGCTCAATGAGCTCGAGCGCCGCGAGATGCTCGAGCAGCGGATACGACGGCGTGGCCGTGAGCACGGCATCGCCGGGATCACAGAGAAGCTTGAAGAGAAACGAATACGCCTCGCTCGTCGACGCCGTGATCACCACATCTGAGGCATCGCCACCGATCTCGTTCGCCAAAGCCTCACGAGCACTCATGATGCCCAGAGGTTGCGGATCGTACGGCGCGCGCGCCGCGCGCGACATCGCCTCTGCGAGCTCGGAGTCCGGATACGGCAGCCCGACGCGCGTCGGATTCGAGACAGTTAGATCGAGGAGTTGCTTACCGCTACGCTCGCGTTCCTGACGGATGGCCGTGAAACGGTTGATCGGCGGATTCCAGTTCGTTCGACGCGAAAACATTCTCAGGTCGTAGGTCGTAGGTCGTCGGTACCGGGGGCAGCGTCGCAAGAACCGAAACGCCCCCGGTACCTACGACCCACGACCCACGACCTACGACCGGCAGTGTTCTCGGGCATCTGACACCGCGCGCGCCATGTCATCGCGTTCCTTCGTCCGCGTCGGCGGCACACCCTTCAGCGCGCGTTCCCATGAACTGACCGCATCGGCGCACGCTCCGCGTGCCAGTTGAATTTGCGCCAGCGTGTCGAGGCGCATCCACTCATCGGGTGCCGGCGCAGCAACGGCGCGGTGGGCGAGCTGCTCCGCTTCGTCGAGTCGCTTCTGCTGATAGAGCAGCCAG
>DASXRT010000240.1:0-17133 GCA_036506455.1 Thermoanaerobaculia bacterium | reverse complement strand
CCAGTCGCTCATCCTGAAGTTGCAGAACTACTGGGCGGAGCGCGGATGCATGATCGAGCAGCCGCTCGATCTCGAGGTCGGCGCCGGCACCATGCACCCGGCGACGTTCCTCCGCGTGCTGGGCCCTGAACCATGGAACGTCGGATACGTGCAACCATCGCGACGCCCCGCCGACGGCCGATACGGCGACAATCCCTTCCGCCTCGGCAAGCATTATCAGTTTCAGGTGGTGCTGAAGCCGATGCCGATCGATGTACAGGAGATCTATCTCGACTCCTTGCGCGCGATCGGGCTCGATCTGACGCGTCACGACATCCGCTTCGAAGAAGACAACTGGGAATCACCGACGCTTGGTGCGTGGGGAGTCGGATGGCAAATCCTGCTCGACGGCATGGAGATCACGCAGTTCACCTACTTTCAGCAGGCCGGCGGAATCGATCTCGCGCCGATCTCGGCGGAGCTGACGTACGGCATCGAGCGGCTGACGATGTTCCTGTCGCGTCAGTCGTCGGTCTTCGACATCGAATGGGGCGCCGGATTCGGGTACGGTCCGGTGCGGCGCCAGGACGAATACGAATTCTCCAGGTATTACTTCGAAGTTGCCGATATCGACCTGCATTGGCGACTTCTCGATCTGTACGAAGCGGAGGCGCGCCGCTGTCTCGATGCGCAGCTCGTGCTGCCGGGATACGAGTGGACGCTGAAGTGCTCGCACCTCTTCAATACACTCGACGCGCGCGGCGCAGTTTCGGTGACAGAACGTGTGGCCGTGATCAAACGCGTTCGCGATCTCGCCGTCCGCTGCGCCGAGCAGTATCTCGAGGCGCGGCGTGAGCTCGGGTTTCCGCTGCTTCCGCAGAAAGCGTCCTGATGTCCGAGTACTTCTTCGAGCTGCTTGCCGAAGAAATTCCGGCATGGATGCACGACGCGGCGCAGACGGCACTCAAAGAAAAGCTGACGCAGATCATGGCCGAAGCGAACATCACCATCAACAGTACGCCGCGGCGGATCGCGATCTACCTCACGAATCTGCCGCTCAAAGACGAGGATCGGGAACAGGAAGTCAAAGGTCCTCCGAAGAAGGCTGCGTTCGACGCTGCCGGAAAGCCGACGCAGGCGCTGCAGGGCTTCCTGAAAAAGAACAACGCCGCGATCGACGACATCATCGATGCGGGCGACGAATACGTGCGCATCCGCCGTCGCGTCGAAGGGCGGAAGACGACTGACCTTCTCCGCGAGCGCGTGCCACAGATCATCGAGACGCTGCGTTGGCCGAAGATGATGCGCTGGGGAACAGGAGAGCACGCGTACATCCGGCCGGTGCATTCGGTTGTCTCGGTCTTCGACGGCGAGCATCTTCCGATCGAGATCTTCGGCGTTGCTTCAGGGACGCAGACTGTCGGACATCGCATCCTCGCTCCGGCAGCGTTCGACGTCGCGTCGTACAACGAGTACGTCACGAAACTCGAGCTCGCACGAGTCGTCGTCGATGCCACGCGACGGCGTCACGTGATGGCGGAGCGCGCGCGTATGCTCGGAAACGAAGTGCGGGGCACGCCGTCGATCGACGCATCGATCTGGTCGCAATGGCAGTACCTCACTGAATATCCCGGCGTCGTGCGTGCAGAGTTTGGCCGCGAATATCTCGTTCTGCCGGAGGAAGTGCTCGTCACGGTGATGCGCGTGCATCAGAAGCAGCTTCCCATTCGCGATGCGCGCGACAAGCTCACTCCATACTTTCTCGCAGTGCTCGACAACGAAGCGGATCCGGACGGCAATGCTGCGTACGGCAACTCGTTCGTGACGAACGCGCGCTTCGCTGATGCGAAGTTCTTCTACGAGACCGACAGGAAGAAGAAGCTGGAGGAGCGCGTCGAGTCGCTGTCGCACCTGCAGTTTCAGGAACAGCTCGGAAATTACCTCGAGAAGACGAAACGCATCGGCAGAATCGTCGAGGCGATCAACAAGGAAATCAGTGGTGATCCCGCGGCGGTGCGCGCGGCCATGCTGTGTAAAGCCGATCTCGTCACCGAGATGGTCAAGGAGTTCACAGATCTGCAGGGACGAATCGGCGGTATTTACGCGCGCGAGGAAGGCGAGCCGCTGGAGGTCTGGCAGGCGATCTACGATCACTATCAGCCGGTCAACATCGACGACGCGCTGCCGCGGACGATCTCCGGCACGGTCGTCTCACTGGCCGATCGCATCGACACACTGGCCGGCTTCTTTCGCATCGGTACGAAGCCCTCGGGCTCGAAAGATCCGTTCGCGCTCCGCCGCGCCGCGCAGGGAGTCGTGCAGATCCTGCTCAACCGCGATCAGCGACAGATTCGCCTCGGCATCGATCGGTTGATCGATTTCGCTGTAGAGGCGCACGGCGCTGCCGATGTCAAACACGATCTGCTGGCGTTTTTCGCCGAGCGCGTCCGAACGATCCTCGAAGCTTCCGCGTATGGCTTCGCCTACGACGAGATCGCCGCGGCGATGGAGGCGGGCTGGGCCTCTTCGCTCACCGATCTGGTCGATCGCCTCGAAGCGCTCAAGGCGATGCGCAATGAGGCGAACTTCCTTTCCATTCTCGATTCCGCGAAGCGCATCGCCAACATCACCACCGGTCATCAATCGACGAGAGTGGACCGCTTGAAGCTCGAGAATGACGTGGAGAAACGGCTCGACCAGCTCGCCGACGCCGTCAGCGAGCAGATCGACGAGATGATCGCCGAGCGGCGGTATCGCAGCGCACTCGAGTCGTTCGCGGCCATGGCGCCGGAGCTGGAGCGTTTCTTCAAAGATGTCATGGTGATGGTCGATGACGAAGGTGTAAGAAAGAACCGGATGTCTCTGCTGCGAAAAGTCGGCGGCGCGGTCATGAAAGTGGCGGACGTGACGAAGATCGTCGTCGATCGCCGCGACTATCGAGCGTGATGCGACGCTTGATTCTGATTGCGCTGCTGCTGGCGACGTGCCGTGAAGCGCCGGCGCCCTCGCCGGCCCGCGCCGCCGTCACACAACCTGACGATTCCGAGCGTGGCAATCTTCTCAACATCGCCCTCGGCGCCTCGGTGATCTCGCGGACAGCGGAGCTCTCGCTCGACCCCTCCGCGCTCCGCGCCATCGATGGCGATCCCGAGAGTGCGTGGGACTCGCCCTCTTTTGATGGAAGTCACCAGACGATCGTCTTCGCTCTTCCGGTGCGCACGCGCGTCGAGAAGATCGGCATCCGCACGCCGAAGGAAGAGACATTCCGCGTCGCCGCAGTGCAGGTCGATTCTTCGATCGACGGAGTGAACTTCTCACCGCTCGCAACGTTGAAGATCGCCGACACCGCCGATCTGCAACTCTTTCCTGTCAAACCGCGCGACATCATCGATCTGCGCGTGACGACGCTCGACGCGCCGGGGCGATATGCGACGTTGCAATCGGTCCAGGTGCGCGGCGCCTGGCTGGAAACACCAAAGCCGCAACCGATCACAGGCTGCTGGTCGATCAATGGATTCCCTTCGCAGTTCAAGGTCGATCGCGGCCGGATCACCGGAACGATCTCGAGCGATCATCCGATCTCGTTCGACGGCGGGTCTGATGGACTGGTCTACCGTTTCGTCTGGATCAGCGGTCCCGATCGTGGCTTCGCTTTGATGACGACTGCGCCGGATGGCAAACATCTCAGTGGACTGCGCTGGTATGTGGAGCCGACCGTTGATTCAACGGCCGAGAGCTGGTTCGGTGAACGATCATCCTGCGCTCCCGTCGTGGAAGCGAACCACGACGTGCGCCTTCTCTTCTTGCGAAGGAGTGGACGGCTGCCGCTCTACGGTTCCGATGAAGCCACAGTCGACCTCCTCGCGAGCTCCTCGGGACGGGCGCGACTCGTCTCTCGAGAATTCCGTCAAGCCACCGCGGAAGAGAATCGTCGACGTGCGCAAGCTCGCCTCGATACGCTTCGCGAGGCGATGCGGAAGCGCGGCATTGATCCCGCGCGCTTCGACTGGGTCGCGGCAGGAAGCGACGATCCGCCGCGGCCGATCGAGAACGAGATGATGCGCGTGCTGTACAGCGTCGTCGACCTCGTAGCGCGCTGACTTTGAAGCATAATCGCGCTGCCAAGCGATGACGAAATACGTTTACTACTTCGGCGACGGCCACGCCGAAGGAAACGCGAAGATGAAGGACGTCCTCGGCGGGAAGGGCGCGGGCCTGGCCGAGATGACCAACATCGGCGTTCCGGTTCCGCCGGGCTTCACGATTTCGACCGAGGTGTGCACGTATTTTTACGCGCACAACAAGACGTATCCGCCGGAGCTGAAAAAGGAAGTCGCGGACAATCTGGCGTGCATCGAGAAATCGGTGGGTCGCAGGTTCGGCGACAAGTCGAAGCCGCTGCTCGTCTCCGTCCGCTCCGGCGCTCGCGCCTCCATGCCCGGCATGATGGACACGATCCTCAACCTCGGCCTCAACGACGAGACCGCACAAGGTCTGGCGAAATCATCGGGTGATGAGCGCTTCGCCTTCGATTCCTATCGCCGCTTCATCCAGATGTACTCCGACGTCGTACTCGACATCGACAAGGAGAAGTTCGAGCACGAGCTCTTCGCTGTCCGCGATCGTGCCGGCGTGAAAACCGACGCAGAGATCCCGGCCAAGAGCTTGAAAGAACTCATTGAAACGTACAAGAAAATCGTTACTGATAACGGAAAACAATTCCCGCAGAACGGCGAGGAGCAGCTCTGGGGCGCGATGGGCGCCGTATTCAACTCATGGAACAACCCGCGCGCCATCACCTATCGGAAGCTGAACGGCATTCCTGACGAGTGGGGCACCGCCGTCAATGTGCAATCGATGGTCTTCGGCAACATGGGCGATGACTGCGCGACAGGCGTTGCCTTCACGCGCGATCCATCGACCGGCGCGAAACGTTTTTACGGCGAATATCTGCCGAACGCACAGGGCGAAGACGTCGTGGCCGGCATCCGCACGCCGCTGCCCATCACGAAGGCGCAGGTCGCCGGCGATGAGAAGTCACTCGAGGAGACGATGCCGGAAGTCTTCGCGCAACTGCAGGATGTCTACAAAAAGCTCGAGGCACATTACCGCGATATGCAGGACATCGAGTTCACGATTCAATCGGGCAAGCTCTATCTCCTGCAGACGCGAACCGGAAAGCGCACGGGAATCGCCGCGGTGAAAATCGCGTGCGATATGGTCGACGAACGTCTCATCAAGGAACGCGAGGCAGTGGAACGCGTCGAGGCCGGCCAGATCGTTCAGCTACTCGCGCCCGTGTTCGATGCCAAAGAAAAACAGAAGGCCCTTCACGGCGGCCGGCTGCTCGGCCGCGGACTCCCGGCCGGACCAGGCGCGGCGGCGGGACGTATCGCCTTCAATGCCGATCACGCCGTGGACATGGCGAAGAGCGGACCGGTGATCCTCGTGCGCGTCGAGACATCGCCCGAGGACATCGCCGGCATGCACAGCGCCGCGGGCATTCTCACGACGCGCGGCGGTCTCACATCACACGCTGCCGTCGTCGCGCGTGGAATGGGCCGACCCTGCGTCGTCGGCGCTGGCGCGCTGCGCGTCGACTACAACCGCGGCGAGATGCGCGCCGAAGATCACGAGCCGCTCGAAGAAGGCGACTGGTTGTCGATCGACGGCACGACCGGCGAGATCATCAGCGGCCAACTTCCGACGCGGCCCTCGGAAATCATCCAGGTGCTGCTCGAAAAGTCGATGAAGCCGGAGCAATCGGAGATCTATCGCAACTTCGACCGGCTCCTCAAATGGGCCGACTCCATCCGCACTCTCGGCGTCCGCACCAACGCCGATACGCCGCAGGACGCGCGCGTGGCGCGCCTCTTTGGCGCGCATGGAATCGGCTTATGCCGCACCGAGCACATGTTCTTCCAGGAAGAACGCATTCTGCGCGTGCGCGAAATGATCCTCGCTCGCGACGAAAAAGGCCGCCGCCACGCGCTCGATCAGCTCCTGCCCTTTCAGAAAGGCGACTTCGAAGGCATCTTCCGGGAACTGAACGGGATGCCGGTGACGATCCGCCTGCTCGATCCTCCGCTGCACGAGTTCCTCCCGCAGACAGAAGCGCAGATGTCGACCGTCGCGCGCGAGATGGGATGGGGCTACGTCGAGCTCCGTGCGAAAGTCAATCAACTCCACGAAGTGAATCCCATGCTCGGCCACCGCGGCTGCCGCCTCGGCATCACCTATCCGGAAATCTACGAGATGCAGGTTCGCGCGATCTACCAGGCCGCCTGCGATGTGAAGAAGGCGGGCATGGACGTGCATCCGGAAGTGATGATTCCGCTCGTCGGCACGGTCAGGGAGCTGGAGGTCACTTGTGACATGACACGCCGCGTCGCCGCCGAGACATCGAAAGAACGTGGTATCGAGATTCCGATCGTTGTCGGCACGATGATCGAGATTCCGCGCGCGGCGCTCATCGCCGACAAGCTCGGTGCCATCGCGGAATTCTTCTCGTTCGGAACGAATGACCTCACGCAGATGACGTTTGGCTACTCGCGCGATGACGCCGGAAGTTTTCTCCCCGAATATGTCGAAAAGAAAATCCTGCCGAAGGATCCCTTCGAATCGATCGATCAGGAAGGCGTCGGCCAGCTCGTGCGCGTCGGCACCGAGCGCGGGCGATCGGCGAATCCGAAGCTCAAGGTCGGAGTTTGCGGCGAGCACGGCGGCGATCCCGACTCGATCCGCTTTTTCCGAACGTGCAATCTCAATTACGTTTCGTGCTCGCCGTATCGCGTGCCCGTCGCGCGACTGGCTGCGGCGCAGGCGGAACTCGAACAGAAAGCTTACGAGGGATAAGCTAATCGCCAACGGGCACCTGCGCCCGTTTCTCCTTCCATTTGTGATAACCCCACACCGCGAGACCGGCGGCGACGAGAATGATCAATCCGTATTTCTCGATATGCGCCGCGCGGCCGAGGACTCGTTCGACGGCGGCACCGAAGAAGTAGCCGGCGCCGGAGATGGCCGCGGCCCAGACGATCACGCTGATGGCTTCGTAGACGAGAAACTTCCATAGCGGGATCTTGGAGATGCCGATGATCACCGCACACGTGATCCGCAATCCGTACAGCCACTGCGTGATGACGATCGCCATCGCTCCATATCGCTCGAACATCCGGATGCCACGGCCGAAGTGCTGCTTCATCTTCGGAAATCGATCGAGCAGCTTCACGCCGTAACGGCGTCCCAACCAGAACCAGAACACATGGCCGATGTACGCGCCGATCGCGGCGACGATGCCGACGATGTAGATGTCGAGGTAGCCGCGCTCCGCGAAGAAGCCGGCCATGACCAGGATCGTCTCCCCTTCGAGGAAGGTCCCGACGAATACCGCCAGGTACCCGAATTTCTGCAGGAGCAGTTCAGGAGACATGCTGACCCCGCTTGAAAATGCAAGATTCGGGTCGCATTGAAATTGTTACAGCCGGCACCCGCATTACAGTGTGTGGAAAACTCACCATGAAACGCTTGCTGATCGCGTCCGTCGCCCTCCTGGCCGCGGTGTCACTCACCGCCCAGACAGAAAAATCGCAGCAGACGACAACCACTCCGGAGTCGCCGCTCGTTGCGGCGGCGAAGAAGACGAATCGCGCCGGGAAAAAGCGCATCGTCATCACCGACCAATCGGTGAAGCATTCGACCGGCCACATCACGACGACCACCATCGTTCCCGACGTGAAAGTACGGCCGCTCGAGAAGCCGGCGCTGCAGGTTCTCGCCGCGCAGAAGAAGGCCAAAGAGGATAAAGAGAAGAAGCTTGCCGCCGAGCGCGAGAAGGCCGAGAAGAAAGCCGCCGCCGAAAAAGAGAAGCGGATGGCGCGCATGGCCGCCGCGGAAGAAGACGGAGCGTACGGTGATGATCCCGCGCAGGTCGAACACCAGGCCGACGAGCAGGTAAAAGCCGGAACGACTGCGCAGACTGCACCGTCAAAGCCGCCTGACACGAAGCATCCGTAGCTCAGCGCTCCGTCCGATGTAGCGATTCGCGCATCTCGAGCGTCCGCAGAACCTTCTCCAGCAGCACCCAGATCTGCTCGAGGTTCTTTTCGATCTTCATCAGGCGCTGATCGATGTCGGTCGCGTCCAGCTCCTCGATCAGATCCCAGAAGATCGGATCATTCGGCATGTTCCGCGGCCCCACGTTGATCGGCGTCGACAGCGTCGTCTGTGGCGAAACCTGAGGATCCGGATACAGTCTCTCGATCACCTGCGTGATCGAGCTCTCCGGCGCGATCAGTGGCGCGACCGTCAGGCCGATCGACTGTTCCAGCCGGGTGAGAATCTCGACGTCCGTCGGATCGACCATCGCCACTTCCAGTCTGCCGTTCTCGTCGATGCGGACCGGCACAGCCTTGCACTCGAGCGCGAGCGCACGCGCCATCTTGCGGTGAACCTTCTTTGGAATGTCGATGTGCAGAAGGCTGATGCAGGGGATATCGATCTGCTTCGACAGGAATGCCGCCAGCACGTTCTCGTCGATGAATTTCAATTCGACGAGCGTCGACCCGAACCGTTTCCCGGTCTGGCGCTGCTCGGCGAGCGCAACCTGCATCTGCACTTCGTCGATCAGATTCGCCGCCAGCAACATGTCGCCAAGGTTCTGCCGGTGCACCGCCTTCATGGTATCGAAAAGATCAGCGCGCCGCCTCGGCCTTCAGAGTTCGTGACATCAGCCGCTGGATTGCCGTCTTCGGCGACTCGTTTTCGTACAGAACGCGGTACATCTCCGTCGTGATCGGCATCTCGATCGAGTGACGTTCTGACAGCTCCTTCGCCGCCTTCGCCGTCTTCACACCCTCGGCAACGAACTTCGTTTCATCGAGGATGTCCTGGAGTCGTTTTCCACGACCGAGAGCGACCCCGACGCTGCGGTTGCGCGACAGCGATCCGGTACAGGTCAGAACGAGATCGCCCATGCCGGCGAGACCGGCGAACGTCTCCGGTTTTCCGCCCAGCGTGGTTCCCAGCCGCATGATCTCGTGAAGGCCGCGCGTGATCAGCGCCGCGTTCGTATTGGAGCCGAGACCCAGACCTTCGAGAACGCCGGCGGCGATGGCGATGACATTCTTCAGCGAACCAGCCAGCTCGACGCCGACGACGTCGGGCGAGTTGTACAGCCGGAATGTTCCGCAGGAGAGAAGGCGCTGCAGCTCCTGCGCGAATGCGAGATCGTCCGACGCGGTGACGGCCACGGTGGGATCGCCGCGCGCGAGCTCGGCGGCGAATGTCGGACCGGAGAGAACGGCAAATCGCCGGAGCTTGCCGCCGAGCACTGCCGTCGTGACTTCGGACATCCGATCGAGCGTCTGGTTCTCGATGCCCTTCGTCGCGGAGACGATGCTCACCGGCCTTCGGATGTGCTCAGCGAGATCCGTGAGGACGCGGCGGTAATGATGGCTCGGCACGATCATGAAGATAGTGTCGGAGAATGCCGCCGCCTCTGCGAGCTCGTTGGTGGCGTGCACGGTGTCGCCGATCGCGACGTCGCGCAGATACGACGGATTCGTCCTCGTCCTCTGCAGCGCCTCGGCCACCTTCGGATCGTGCGCCCACAGCATGACTTCATTGCCGCAACGCATGGACATCACGGCCATGGCCGTACCGAACGATCCCGCACCGATCACGCTGATCTTCATTGTTCGCTTTTGCCCTGTCCCATCCGCCGCTCCGTGCCCTGCGTCAGACGCGCGATGTTCGAGTGGTGTTTCGTGATGACGGCGATCGCGATGAGGATGCTGATCACGATCCGCCAGAACGGCGCGTCATGTGCGAGGAAGCGCATGAACACCGGGATGGAAGCGGCGCTCACGATCGACGAGAGCGAGACGAAACGCGTCGAGACGATGACGATGAGAAAAACGATCGCCGCCGCGGCCACGACCAGCGGATCGAGCGCCAGAAACACGCCGGCTGCGGTGGCCACACCTTTCCCGCCATGAAACCGCAGCCAGACCGGAAACATGTGCGCGAGCACCGCGATCAGCCCGGCCAGCGTGATCCACATCTCGCGCGAGTGGAACGGGCTTCCCGACACCATCGCGAAAGGCCAGTCGGGGCGTGACACGATCCACCTGGCCACTTCGATCGCGGCGTAACCCTTCGCGATGTCGAGAAGAAGCGCGACGACACCCGCGCTCCGACCGACGGTCCGCGCGACGTTCGTTGCGCCGACGTTGCGGCTTCCCGCTTCGCGGAGATCCGTACCGCCGACAATTCGCGCCACGAGATAGCTGAAGGGGATTGAGCCGATGAGGTAGGAAACTACGATCAGCGCGAGTGGGAACACCCGGACATTCTAGGTCGTCGGTCGTAGGTCGTGGGTCGTGGGGGCCTCTGCGTGAAAAAGCCCCCACGACCGACGACCTACGACCCACGACCTATAAACCCTCAAACGCGTTCTCCAGATCCGCGATGAGATCCTCGATGTCCTCGATGCCGACGGAGATGCGCACGAGCCCCGGGGTGATGCCGAGTCGTTTTCGCGTCTCCTCCGGAACCGATCCGTGCGTCATGGAGACCGGATGGGAGATGAGAGTCTCCACGCCGCCGAGGGATTCGGCGAGCGAGGAGAGTCGGACGCGGTCGAGAAATTTCTTCGCGTTCTCCTTCGACCCGAGCTCGAACGAGATCATCGAGCCGAATCCATTCATCTGCTTTCTGGCGAGCTGGTGCTGCGGGTGGTCGGGCAGACCGGGGTAATAGACCTTCTTCACCTTCTTGTGATTGCGAAGGTATTCGGCCATGGCCATCCCGTTCTCTTCGTGACGCTTCATCCGGACGGCGAGCGTCTTCACGCCGCGCAGAACGAGCCATGAATCGAACGGTGAGAGGATCGCGCCGACGGCGTTCTGCAGAAACGCGATCTTCTCCGCGACCTCATCGGAGTTGGACACGACGACACCGCCGATCGAATCGGAGTGGCCGTTGAGAAACTTCGTCGTCGAGTGAAGAACGATGTCGGCGCCGAGCTCGATGGGCCGCTGCAGGTACGGCGAGCAGAACGTGTTGTCGACGACGACAAGCGCTCCGCCCTTGTGAGCGACATCCGAGCACGCAGCGAGGTCCGTGATCGTCATCATCGGATTCGTCGGCGTCTCGAGGAAGACGATCTTCGTCTCCGGTCTCATCGCCTTGCGCACCTCATCGACCTTCGACGTGTCGACGTAGGTGAACTGCAGCCCGAACTTCTCGAGCACGCGGCTGAAGAGACGGTACGAGCCGCCGTACATGTTCTCGCCCGCGACGACGTGATCTCCCGACTGGAGCAGTCGAAAGACTGTGTCGATCGCCGACATGCCCGAAGCGAAGCAGCGCCCGTGCTTGCCGCGCTCGAGCGCGGCGATATTCTTTTCGAGCGCCTCGCGCGTCGGATTCTGCGTGCGCGCGTATTCGTAACCTTTGTGCCGCCCGAGCTCCGGCTGCACATAGGTCGAGGTCTGATAGATCGGAACCGTCACCGCACCGGTGTGCGGCTCAGGCTCCTGGCCGGCGTGAATGCAATCGGTGGAAAAGCCCATGGCTCACTCACTACACCACTTTGTATAGATACCCTTCGAGATGTACCGCTCAGCGGCATCAGGGATGAGAGTAACAACTCGTTTACCAGGACCGAGCTTCTGTGCGACATCAACAGCAGCGTGCACGTTCGCTCCCGCTGAAGATGCGCCGAGGATACCTTCTTCGAGAGCGAGGCGGCGGACCATGGCGAAGGCCGGCTCGTCGTCGACCATGATGATGTCGTCGGCCAGCGACATGTCGAGCACAGGTGGAATGAACGACGATGCGCCGATCCCTTCCACTTCGTGCGGACCCGCTTCGCCGCCTTTCAGAATCGATCCCTGCGGCTCGACGATCACACAGTAGACATTGCGAATCCGCTCGCGCAGATAGCGCGCCACGCCGGTGAATGTTCCGCCGGTGCCGGCGCCGGCGACGAAGGCGTCGACGCGGCCCTGCATCTGCTCATAGATCTCCGCCCCCGTCGTCTCGTAATGCGCTTCGGCGTTGAATGGATTCGCAAACTGCTGGGGCACGTACGAATTCGGGATCTCGGCGGCGAGCTGCTGCGCTTTGTTGATCGCGCCCTTCATCCCTTCGGCTTTCGGCGTGAGCACGACTTCGCCGCCCAACGCCTTCATCACCTGCTGCTTCTCGATGGAGAAATTTTCGGGTACGGTGAGGATCACACGATAGCCCATGCGCACTCCGGCGAGCGCCAGCGCGATGCCGGTGTTTCCAGCGGTCGGCTCGATGATGGTGGCGCCTTTCTTCAGCAGGCCGGCCTTCTCGGCGCGCGCGATCATGCCGACACCGATGCGATCCTTCACCGATCCTCCGGGATTCAGAAACTCGAGCTTCGCGTAGATGTCCGCGCGCTTTGCGCCACCGATGTTCGCGACGCGGACGATCGGCGTGTTGCCGATGAGATCGAGGATGTTGTCTACAGGAGGGAGAAGAGGACGCGGCAAAACGCGCGCATTGTAGCGGAAACTAAAACGGCGGGCCTTGCGGCCCGCCGTCTTGCGAGAACCTCTGAATTCCGATTACGCCCAGGAGGACGGGCGCGTCGACGAACGACGCTGGTTGTAGCAATCGCGGCAGTAGACCGGCTTCCCGCTGACCGGGGTGAACGGCACTTCGGTCGCGACACCGCAGCTATCGCAGGTGACGCTGACCATCTGGCGCTCGCGGGAGCCACCGTTTCCGTCGCGCGCCATCTTGCGTTTATCGCGGCAGTTCTTGCAGCGCTTCGGCTCGTTGGTGAAGCCCCGCTCTGCATAGAAGGCCTGCTCGTTTTTGCTGAACACGAAGTCCTGTCCACAATCAGCACATTGAAGGGTCTTATCGTTGAATGTATCCATGAACCTTTGATCTCCTAATGAACTACTACACGTTGCCTTTGAAACTCGAAATGCCGCAGCGCTATCGATCGTATGCGGGGTGCCGCGACGTCGCCCCCGCTTTCCTGGGTGTTGTACAACTGCGTCTCCGATCAGCCCCCTTCCGCGCGAAAACACACGACTCCTCAATGCCAGCTGCTGTGCGTTCGATTGTTTTGATTGGAGTCGCTGGCTCGCTTTCTAGCATAGTTGTCCAATCGACGCAACGAGTTACGTGAATGTGCAAATAACGTCGAGGTCTGGACGATTCAATGTCGGAACACACAATTCGCATCGGGCCCGCCGGATGGAGCTACACGGACTGGGAGGGAACGGTCTATCCGAAGCACGGATCGAGGTTCGATCACCTCGCCTATCTCACCAGTTTTTTCGACACGATCGAGATCAATTCCCCGTTCTATCGCATCCCTCCGCCGACTCATGCGAAGAGTTGGATTCGCCGCGTGGCCTCGAATCCCGACTTCAAGTTCACGACCAAAGTCTTCCGAGGCTTCACGCATGAGAAGGCAGATCTCTCCGCCGGCGACGTGAAGGCGTTCCGCAACTATCTCGATCCTCTCGTGGACGGAAACCGCCTCGGCGCTCTCCTTCTGCAATTTCCGTGGAGTTTCAAGAATTCGCCCGAATCGCGCGACAAACTCGAGGGGCTGTTTCGCGCGTTCGAGGAATACCCGAAGGCGCTGGAAGTGCGTCACGCGACGTTTCAGAATGATGAGTTCTTCCGGTTTCTCGATGAGCATCACGTCGCGTTCGTCAATGTCGACCAGCCCCTGTTTCAGGATTCGGTGAAGCCGTCCGAGGTCATCACCGGTCCGCTCGCCTACGTTCGATTTCACGGACGCAACTACGAAAAGTGGTTTGCGCACAACGAAAGCTGGGAGCGTTACAACTATCTCTATTCTCCCGAACAACTCGAACCATGGGTCGAGCGGATCCGGCGCATGTCGGAGGAAAGAGATACGTATGTGATCACGAACAATCACTTCCGCGGACAGGCGGTCGTGAATGCTGCGGATCTGAAGCGCGCGTTGGGACAGGGGGAAAAGTTGCCGCCGCAGTTGAAGGAGGTGTACGGGGAGCGCGTGTAGCCTTGGAGTGCTGCAGCTCGCTGCAGCCGTCGATGGCGGCGGCAAGCCGCCGCACTCCAAGCTACGATACGTGCCCCATGTCCCGCAAACGCCGCGTCGTCGGAACCGCCGGCCACATCGATCACGGCAAGACCGCGCTCGTGAAGGCGCTCACCGGCGTCGACACCGATCGTCTTCCCGAAGAGAAGCGTCGCGGCATCACCATCGACCTCGGATTCGCGAGCTGGATCACGCCCGAATATCAGATCGGATTCATCGATGTGCCGGGGCACGAGCGTTTCGTGAAGAACATGCTTGCCGGCATCGGCGGGATCGATAGCGCGCTGCTCGTGGTCGCCGCCGACGAGTCGATCAAGCCACAGACGCGCGAGCACTTCGCGATCTGCAAGCTGCTGAACATTCCCGCCGGCGTCGTCGCGATCACGAAGAGCGATCTCGTGGAAGCGGACATCATCGAGCTGGTGCGGCTCGAGATCGAGGAGCTCGTCGCCGGCAGTTTTCTCGAGCGAAAGCCGATCGTGCCGGTGAGCAGCGTGACCGGCGCCGGACTCGATGACCTCCGGCAAGCGATCCTGACCGCGGTCGCGTCGGTCGAAGATCGCGATGCGACCACGCGCGTGTTCCGCCTGCCGATCGATCGCGTCTTCACGATGAAAGGCTTCGGCTCGGTGATCACCGGCACGACCTTCTCCGGTCGTCTCGACGTCGAGTCGGAAATCGAAGTTCTTCCCGGCGATAAGCGCAGCCGCGCGCGCGCGATCCAGGTGCACGGTGATCCGCGTGAAGTCGCATCCGCGGGCGAGCGAACGTCGGTGAATCTGCCGGACATCGCCACCGACGATCTGCACCGCGGCCAGCAGCTCGTGAAACCGGAGACGTTGCGAACGTCACAGGTGATCACGGCACGACTCGATCTTCTCGGCGATGCCAGGCCGCTCAAGGAGCAGACGCGCATTCGCTTCCATCACCTCTCCGCCGAGCTTCTCGGCAACGTCCGCTTTGTCGACGACACCGAAGGAGAGTTGAAGCCGGGCCGCAGCGCGTATGCGCAGATCCGCCTCGAGTCGCCGGTCGTCGCGGTCGCGGGCGATCGCTTTGTCATCCGCCGATACTCGCCCGCGCTGACGATCGGCGGCGGAGTCGTGCTCGACACTCATCTGCCGAAACTGAGCCGCGGGACGCGGCAGGAGATCCTCAACACGCTGGCGAACGGCTCATTGCGCGATCGCGTCGAGCTGATGGCGAAGATGGAAGGATTGCGCGGCCTCACGATCGAATCGGTGCAGGCGCGCACGGGAATCACGCGCGCCACTCTGCGGAACGAGTTGCGCAATCTGCCACAACTCGCCTCGCTCAGCGACGGCCGATGGCTTCATCGCGATGCGCTGAACGACTTCCGCCGCCGTGCCATGGAGTTTCTCGACGCCTACTTCAAGACGAACAAGATGGCGATGAACGTGCCGAAAAGCGAATTCGTGCAGAAACTGTTACCCCACGGTGCAGACGCGACACTCGTCAACTTCGTGCTGTCCGATCTGGCGAAGGAGAGGATCGCGGTGGTGCAGGGCGACGCGCTCGATATCCCCGGCCGCTCGAAATCCCTCGGCGGTTCGGAAGGCGAGTTAGCGCGCGCGATCGAGAAGCGATTTGCTGACGCCGGCCTGCAGCCGCCGCCGGTCTCGGAACTGATCCAGACGATGACTCACAAGCCGAAGATGATCGAAGGCGTCATCGGCTTTCTCGTCAAGCAGGGCACGCTGGTGCGGCTTGCTGACGGCGTGTACGTCCATCAAAACGTGATCGCTACCGCGCGCGAAACGATGTCGGCGCGCAAGGGACAGATGATCGACGTCGGACAGTTCAAGGACCTTTTCGGGCTTTCCCGGAAGATCGCGATCCCCCTTTTGGAGTTTTTCGATCGTGAGGGCGTGACGAAGAGGCAGGGTGACGTGAGGCAGGTGCTTTGACCGCGGGCTTCTTCTTCGCGGGCGGCGGAGGAGCGGTCGTGGTGGTTGTCGTCGTCGTCTCTGTCGGCGGAATGGCTGTTGTCGTCGTGGGCGGCGGAGCGGTCTCAGTTGCTGTTGTCGCTGTCGTCGCTGTCGTCTCGGTAGCGGGCGGCGCCGGGGGCGGCGGCGCTCCACTGGGCTTTGCCCGCACCACACGCACCGGCGGCGGAAGCGGCTTCAATTCCTCGTAATCGCGCGGGATCTGCAGCAACGATTCCGCGACGTTATGGCGATCGACAGCGACAACCGCACGATCGACGACGATCTTCGTTTTCGCATAGGGCAGCTCGGCGTGGTCGAGCAGAGGAAACGCGCGAATCGCCAGCAGGCCGTCATCGACTTTTTTTGCAATCGGAGCAGCCGGTCCGGGACTCTCGCTCGCTTCCATCAATGGAAAGAGATGGTCGGGAATGAGCGGATGGTTTGCAAACCAGATCTCGCGCTGATATGCGCCGAGCTTCACGACCGCTTGCGTCGCGGTGATTCCGAGGAGGGGCTGGCGCGAGCCGGTGAAGAGGTATTCGGCACGCGGAAGCTTTTCGTTGATCGGCTGGTCCAGCGCGGCGGCGCGGCGTTGTACCAGCGACTTCAAAGATTCATACCGATAGGTTCTCGCGAAGTCGTCGACGAAGGCGACGCGATCCTCTTTCAGATCGAAGAGCCGCCACGTCCCGATCTCTTCTGTTGCGCGCGCGCGATCATCAGCGATGACGATCGCTGTGTTCGTGGTTCGGTTGGCCGGCTGCAGTGTTGTGCGAATGGTGATGACCGTTGCCACGACCTGCGGTACGCCCGGCGACCGTCTGAATGGAATCGACGGCCTCTCCTGGCATGCGACGAGAACTACCAGGCATGCCGCGCAGGCGATGATCAGTCCTTCGCTTCGTACCAGCTCTTCCCCCATCTTGCATCGACTGCAAGCGGTACAGCGAGAGGATAGATGGTCTCCATCGTTTCCTTCACGATCTTCGCGACGTCTGTCGCGTTCTTCTCCGGCGCCTCGATCACGATCTCATCGTGCACGGTCAGCAGCATGCGTGCGTCGCCAGCCTCGCTGTCGAGCCGCTTGTCGAGCGCGATCATCGCCAGCTTCAGAAGATC
>DASXRT010000239.1:0-8729 GCA_036506455.1 Thermoanaerobaculia bacterium | reverse complement strand
GCGTCTTCGGCATCGGCCACGCTGCCGAGGTGATGGAAGGCGATGCTCTTCATGCGGCTGCCGTATCGGCGGTAGATTTGTTCAAAGATCGCAGAGTCCCCGGCCGCGCAGGCTGCGGCGATCCGGCGATCGTCGTACGGTTCGGCGATGTCTTCTCTGGTCACGTTGCGGACCGCAGAGAAGCCGCCGTGCATCGTCGCTTCCTGCATCGGTCTGGTTGGATAGACGCTTGCGGTATGTGAAAGTTAGAGGGAAATTTGGAGGGAAATTTGGGGTCAGACCCCTCAGGAACTTTCGGAAAATTCGGGGTCAGACCCCTCAGGACTTTAGCGTGCAGACTTCCCAAAGTTCCTGAGGGGTCTGACCCCGAATTTCCGCCGGAATGACATTCACAATTCATCGATCGACTTCGGCCAGTCGCCATGCAGCAGGCGCGACAACGCGCGATCGGCGAGAAGTTTCCCGCCGGTCTGGCACCGTGCGCAGTAGTTCGTCTCGTTCTCGGCGTAGACGATGCGCTGCACCGGCGTGCCGCATTCGGGACAAGGCTGGTTGTACTTGCCATGCACGGCCATTTCCGGCCGAAAGGCGGTGACCTTCTCGGGGAATCCTTCACCGGCATCTTCGCGAAGGCGTTCGATCCATTCGGCGAGCACCGCGCGTGTCGATTCGTATAGCCGGTCGACCTCCTCGTCGTTGAGGTTCGTCGTCATCTGGACCGGAGAGAGGCGCGCGCGATGCAGAATCTCATCCGAATACGCATTGCCGATGCCGCTGAAAAGATGAGGATCGGTGAGCGAGCGCTTGAGCGTATGGCGCTCGCGCTGCAACGCTTCGCGAAACTGCTCCAGCGTCGACTCGAAGATCTCCATCCCACCAGGATCGAATGGCCTCAGGTTTTCTTCTCCGCGAACGAGATGCAGCGACGCTCTCCGCTTTGAGCCCTGCTCGGTGAGCAGCAGCGTGCCGCGCGTGAAATCGAACGCCGCCAGACCTGCCTTCCCCGGGATCTTCGCTCCCGGCCCGAGCCACTTCAAACGCCCCGCGATCATGAGGTGAATGACGATGAAGAGCTCGCCTTCGAGCTCGATGACGATCCGCTTCCCGATCCGTCGGAGTGCCACGACAAGCTTTCCGGCGAGCTCGTCCGGCGTAGGTATCACGGTACGAAGGAGAAACGGGCTGGCCAGCCTGATCCTGATGAGCTCGTCGCCGAGAATGCGCTTCTCGAGAGCTTCCAGGTAGACGGTCACATCGGGAAGTTCCGGCATCGGAAAAGAATTATCTGATGTACATGCGCACGACCGTGTCGTTTCTGATCGGCGCCGTCCTCGGCGCGACTTCGATTCTCCTGTATCTGGGGGAGACGCAGCAGCTCGCCATTGCGGCGACCAAGCCCCACGTGGGACAGGCCATCGTACCGGTCCGTGCCGGGATGTCTCTGCCCCAATCGCTGATCATCCCGGTCGACGGCGTCAGCCCCGATCGGCTCAAGTCGAATTTCTGGGAGAGTCGCGGCGGGTTCCGCGTGCATCGCGCGATCGACATCCTCGCACCGCGCGGTACACCCGTGCGCGCGGCCGTCGACGGCACGATCCGAAAACTCTTCACGAGCCGCGCCGGCGGCATCACGATCTATGAGTTCGATCGTGACGAACAGAAGGTCTATTACTACGCGCATCTCGATCGCTATGCGGATACTCTTCATGAAGGCATGAGCGTTTCGCAGGGCGATGTAATCGGCTATGTCGGCACGACCGGCAACGCGCCGGCCAACACACCGCATCTGCACTTCGCGATCTCGATTCTTCCGCCGGCGAAAGAATGGTGGAAGGGAGAGCCGATCGATCCCTATCCGCTTTTGATTACGACACGCGCTTCAATGCTTCCGTGACGTCTGTCTGCGCGGGATTGAGCTTGAGTGAGGTCGCGTAACTCTGTTTCGCGTCGGCCTTTCGTCCCTGCTTCTCGTAGATCTGTCCGAGCCAGTAGTGAGCGCGATACAGCGGCGGCTCGTCCTCTTTTGGTGTGTACGCCAGATATTTCTTCAGCGCCTCTTCGCCGCGCTCATACTTTCCTGACAAGAAGACCGAGAGTTGACCGATGCGGAAGTACGCTTCCATATAGTCAGGATCGAGCTTCAGCGCGGTCTCGAGCTCAGGTTCCGCGTCCTTGTAGTTTTTCTGAAGAATGATCATCGCCAGCCCGTAGAGAAAATGGGCTTTTGCTGAATTCGGCTGCTCGCGGACCGCGGCAATCATCTCCGCGCGCGCCTGATCCGGCTTCTTCTGCGCGTTGTAGATCTCTGCATACTCGAAGTGACCGGTGAGTGCGTCGCGCTTCTTGATCTCCTGCGCCTGCTCCAGCGCTTTTTCGTAACTGCCGCCCATGATTCCGGGGGCCATGACGTAGTAATCGGCGAGCGTGGACCGCGCCCTGATGCTGTTCGGATCGAGCTTCACCGCGGTCTCGAACTCCGTCCTTGCTTTCGATGCGAGCCCGGGCGCCCGGAACATGCTGGCCTGCCGCGCTTGCCGGCCGTACGCCCGGCCCAGAAACAGGTGAGCCTCGGAACTGTTCGGATTCGCCTTGACGAGCTGTTCGAACAGATCGACCGCTTTATCGGGATCGTTCTCCCGCAAGGCCTGTTTACCGGCGGTGAGGAGCTGATCGGGCGTGGCGGCGAAGATCGACGCGATGAAGAGCAGAGCGAGCAGCATGAATACTAGTACGCAGTTTGCTGGTGCGAGGTTTCGTACAATCTGCCCCGCCGTATGACCGAACTGCTCACGAAACCGGCAACCGAACGGACGCTGATCCCGATCTTCGATGCCGAACAGCTTCGCGCATCGGCCGCGAGCGCTCTCGCTGAGGCACGACGCCGATTCGATCAGATCGAGACCGTTCCGCTCGATGACGTGAGCGCCGGCACTGTTCTCGATCCGTGGGATCGCGCCACGATTCTTCTCGAAGACGCGTTCGGTCCGATCTCGCTGCTCAACAGCGTCCATCCTGATCAGGCCGTGCGCGACGCCGCCGATCAGGCGCTCCTCGAAGAGTCGAGCTTCATCACGGAGCTGTTCCAGAACGAGGCGCTCTTCGAGCGCGTCCGCCGGATCAAGCCGCACTCGAGCGCGGAGAAGCAGCTTCGGAAGGATCTGATCGAAGCGTTCGAGGACAGCGGCGTGGCGCTGCCGGTCGAGCGACGGCAGCGGTTCAAGCAGATCTCCGATCGCCTCACCGAGCTGGCGCAGGACTTCGCGAAGAACATCCGTGAGAACACGACGAAGCTGCGCTTCACGCCCGCCGAGTGCGAAGGTCTGCCGCGGCCGTGGCTCGATCGCGTGTCGCGCGACGAGGAGGGGAACATCGTCGTCGGTTTCGACTATCCCGATTACATCCCGTTCCTGACGAACTCGCGCGACGAGGCGGCGCGCAAGCGCTACTACATCGCGTACACGAACCGCGGGACGCCGAAGAACCTCGACATCCTCGACGAGATCGTCGCGCTGCGAAAGGAGATCGCCGATCTATACGAAGTCCCGACGTTCGCTCATTACGTCACAAAGCGGCGGATGGTCGAAAACCCCGACACGGTGCTCCGCTTCCTCGATGAAGTCCGCAGCGTCGTCACCGAGGCCGAGATCCGCGACCTCGGCGAACTGAGCGTGGTGAAGGCGGAGATGACCGGCGCTGCTGTGGAGAGCGCGAACATCAACCGCTGGGATATGTCGTTCTATCGCGAGCGTCTGCGCGAGAAGCGTTACGCGATCGATCAGGAGGCGCTGCGCAAGTACTTCCCGACCGCACCTGCCGTGTCGTGGATGCTCGATATCAGCGAGCGGCTGTACGGCCTCAAATTCTCGCGTGCCGCGGTGCCGGTGTGGCACGAGGATGTGATGTATCTCGATGTCAGCGACGCGGAGAGCGGCGTGTCCCTGGGCGGCATCTATCTCGATCTCTACCCTCGCGATGGAAAGTACAAGCACGCCGCGGCGTGGCCGGTGCGCGGAGTCTCGCGCAAAGCGGAACGCAAGTCGATCAGCGTGCTCGTCACGAATTTCAATCGCGACGGCCTGACACACGACGAATTGGAAACGCTGCTGCACGAGTTCGGGCACGTCCTGCACGGAATCCTGTCGCAGACCGAGTACAACCAGCACTCCGGCACGAGCGTCGAGCGCGATTTCGTCGAAGCGCCGTCGCAGATGTATGAAGAGTGGGCGAGCCGGATCGAGAGTCTGTCGCTCCTCCATGAGCATTGCGGCGATTGTCCGGAGATCGACGAGTCGCTCGTGAAGCGGCTCACCGCGGCGGCAAAGTTCGGCGCCGGCATCGACTATGGCCGGCAGTGGCTCTACGCCGCATACGACATGGCGCTCTCCGGACCATCGCCGCGCCGCGCGCTCGATGTGTGGAGAGAGATGGAAGGCGCCACACCGATGGCTTACGTCGAAGGAACGGCGTTCCCTGGAACGTTCGAGCACATCGCCAGCGGCTACGCGGCCGGGTATTACGGATACATGTGGGCGAAGGTGATCGCGCTCGATCTGATCTCCGTGTTCGGCGCCGATGTGATGAACCAGTCCATCGGCCGCCGCCTTCGGGAAATGATCCTCAGCCGCGGCAGCGAGGAGCCCGCGCGCTCACTCGTCGAACAATTCCTCGGCCGCCCAGTGTCGAGCGAGGCGTTCTTCGCACGAATACGAGGGGAGTAATCTTGGAGTGCGGCGGCTTGCCGCCGCCTTCCCATGTCACGCCGGCGCATTACGTTTCTCCCCGCCTTCTTCACCGCGCTCGCGATCGCGTTCGGCGTCGCGCTCTGGCTCCGCCTCCGCTCGTATGCAAACGAGGAGCGTCCGCCGGAACCGCGCGTTGTCGCCGAGCAGAGTGCCCGCGTCATGGACACGCCCCGCAAGACGACTTCGGTCGAGCCGCGATCGGAAACCATCGAGCCCGCCGTGAGACCGGCCCGCCGAAAGACGATCGCCGATCTGCCGCCACTCCCTCCGCTTTCTACATCATCGGCTCCGGCGAAGCCGAAAGCGACGCCGGCGCCGGCGCCGGCGAAACCGTCGCTGTTCTCACGCATCGTCACGCCGATCGTCAACGCGATCACCGGTGGACCTCCCAAGCCTCAGATTTCGAGCGCGAGCGGTCAGCCACAGCAGGTGCAGAGTTCCGGCAGTCGCGTGAGCGATCGAGGAAGCGGAGCTCCCGACGCGCAAAAAGATCGCACTTCTGACTCGCAAGCGCCGCAACTGATCGCGATCGCATTCAATCCGCCGCTCGTGCACGACGGTGAGGAGACGATGCTGATGATTCAGGCGGTCGATGATCTCTCGGGGATTCGCAGCATCTCCGGCACGATTGCCGGACCGAGCGGCGCGGTGCAGGGCTTCGCCTGCCAGCGCGAGGCCGACACCGATCGGTACAACGCGCGCATCGCCGTTCCGAAAGATGCCGCCGAAGGCATCTGGCATGTGAGCTATCTCAGCCTGATCGACAACGCCAGCAACGCGGGACAATTATCGAGCGCGCAGGGTGCTCTGCCCCCAAGCGCGAGCTTTCGCGTCGTCTCGTCGCGATCGGATTCGCAGGGTCCGACGCTGAAGGCGGTGTGGATCGATCGCCGGGCCATGAAGGCAGGCGAGAAGAACATGATCTTCGTCGATGCCGACGACGACAAGTCTGGCGTGAATCTCGTCAGCGGTGCCCTGATCAGTCCGGCCAGACACGCGCACATCGGTTTCGTGTGCCGGCCCGGAAGCGGGGCGTGGGAGTGTGAAGTGAGCACACCGGCGTGCCTCGATTGCGGCGATTGGCAACTCGAACAGGTGCAGTTGCTGGACAACGCGAAGAACATGACGACAGTTCGCTCCGACAATCCACTCATCGCCAGAGTGCAGGTGAATATCAGCTCCGACCGCTGCGACAGCACACCGCCGGCGATTCAAGCGATGGTCCTCGATCGCACCGTTGCTTCCGCCGGCGAGACATTGAACGCCACCGCGACGGCCAGCGATGATCTGTGCGGAATCGTGAGTATGTTCGGCCAGGCGACCGGCCCGGTCTCCGGCACACTGATCTATTTCCAGTTCGCACCTGCTGACGCGCAGACGTGGGTGAGCCCTATCAAGGTTCCGCGCCTCGCTGCCAAAGGTGTATGGCGCGTGATCACGATCCAGGTCCTCGATCAGGGCAACAACCTCAAGATGTATTCGCAGGGCGACCCGGCGATCGCGAATGCGGCGTTCACGGTCCAGTGACTGCACTACTTCCACATCGGCGACAGCCGCGCATGCGGCATGTCCGGCACTTCCGCTTCATAGTGTGAGACGTCGTTGAACAGCGTCAGGCGCGCGTGTGTGACATCTTTGAAATCGAGGATGTTGAGCGCCGCGGGGCTCTGATCGAGACGGTCGCGATACTTCCGCGGATCGAATCCGAGGAGTGAGGAGAGGAGAAGACGGATTGTCGCTTTGTGGGAGACGATCACGAACGGATGCCCGTCGTGTTTTTCGACCAGCTCGAGCAGCGCCGGCAGGGCGCGCGCCGTTACCTGCAATCCGCTCTCGCCGCCGACGGGAGCGAATGAGTACGGATCGGTCTTCCACCGTTCGTATTCTTCCGAATATTCGCGCTCGACCTCGGCGCGCGCCTTCCCCTCCCACCGCCCGTGCGCGATCTCGCGCACCGCATCGATCAGGGTCACCTGCAGCTTGTGCGGTGCGGCGATCAACTCGGCAGTGCTGATCGTGCGTTTCATCGGACTGGAGTAGACGGCGGAGATGCTCTCGCGGGCGAGGCGCTCGCCGAGAAGCCGCGCCTGGTTGCGGCCGTTCTCGGAGAGGAGAACGTCGATCGCGCCGGCGAAGCGATCCTCGGCGCTGAGCTCGGTCGCGCCATGACGAACGAGAAAGACACGCGTCGTCATCGGCGCGCGAAACCCCCAGGGAAAACAAAAAGGCTCGCGGTCTCTGGTCCCGCGAGCCCATTCTCGATCCGTTGACAGCCACCAGAGGGCATCCGAACCGACTGTCTCGATGAGCCTTTGCCTCCCGAGACTTCCCGCGATTCGTTAACAGCCGCAAGGAGCATCCGAACCGCGCCGCCTCGTGATCCACAAAATCTCGAAGCGTTTCCTTCAGCCCGTTGACATCGTTCGTGGCGCATCCGAACCGAAGGCGAGCATTAATCTGGGTTCGCGTCTTTCATTCGTCAAGAGGTCACCAAAGATTTTTTTCGATGCGCGCCATCAAAAAGTTTCGTGGCCAAGCCGGAACAATCGTTGCGTAGCGATGATGCGGTGAGATCGAGTAAGATACGCAGCCCATCCGTTCTCACGGACCGAGAGAATATCCATCGAAACGAAAGGTAGTCGCGACGTCCATGACCCAAACGAGAGAAAACGCCGAGGCGAATAGCTTTGCCGAAGCGTTCGAAGCGAGCCTGAATTTCAAGACTCCCGAGCAGGGTGAACTTCTGCGCGGCCAGATCGTCTCGATCTCCGGCGACGACGCGTTTGTTTCCTACGGCGGCCCATCGGAGGCAGTGATGGCGGCGGCCGAGCTCGAAGGGCTCGAGGTCGGCGATACGGTGGAAGGCACCGTCATCAAGACCACTCCGGAGATTCGCATCTCGCGAAAGTTGATGAAAGGCAAAGCTTCACTCGATCAGCTCCGCAGCATGTTCGAGAATCGCCTTCCGGTGCAGGGAAAGGTCAGCGGGCGGAACAAGGGCGGCTTCGACATCAGCGTCAGCGGCGTGCGCGCGTTCTGTCCGCTTTCGCAGATCGCTCTCGGCAAGATCGAGAATCCTGACGCCTTTCTCAATCAGACCTATGACTTTCGCATCACGGAGATGTCGGATGATGGCCGGCGCGTCGTCGTCTCGCGCGCAGCACTGCTGAAGGAAGAAGCTGCGGCTCGCGCGCAGGAGACGCGCGCGCGGATCGTGGTCGGCGCCGAACTGACCGGACGCGTCAAGACGATCACGCCGTTCGGCGCGTTTGTCGATCTCGGCGGCGTCGACGGTCTGCTGCACGTCTCGGAGATGAGCCGCCGCCGGGTCACGGATCCGAACGAAATGGTCTCGGTCGGTCAGGAACTGCGCGTGAAGGTGATCAAAGTCGACAGCGACGGCAAGCGAATCTCGCTTTCGATGAAGGATCAGGAGCCTGATCCGTGGTCGGATGTCGCCGACCGCCATCCGGCCGGATCGCAGTTCACCGGGAAAATCGTTCGCTCGACCGACTTCGGTTACTTCGTCGAAGTCGAGCCCGGCCTCGACGGTCTCGTGCATCTCTCGCAGCTTCCCCTCGGCGTCAAGCCGGGCGATGCGTCCGTCGCGATCGGATCGACCGTGAGTGGCTGGATCCGCGAAGTCGATCCGGTGAAGAAGCGGCTCTCCCTTTCGCTGCGCGAAGTGGCCGTCGCGGATCCATGGGAGAGCGCGGCCCAAAAGTATGCGACCGGAAAGATTGTCGAAGGAACTGTCGATCACGGCGCCGCACCGGGCGTCTTCGTGCAACTCGAGCCGGGTCTGACGGGTCTGATCCCGAACTCGGAGATCACCGTCGCGCCGGGAGCCGATCCTTCCAAAGCGTTTACGCCGGGTGAGAAAGTCCTCGTCCGCGTGATGAGCGTCGATACGAATCGCAAGCGCATCTCGCTCAGCGTCGACGCCGCGAAAGCCGCGGCCGAGCGCGACGAGTATGTGAAGTTCCT
>DASXRT010000238.1:0-9628 GCA_036506455.1 Thermoanaerobaculia bacterium | reverse complement strand
CCCACAGGGCTCCCGACCGTCGTGCCGCCACCGTCGTCATGTGGCAGTTTCACGATCAACGGGACGTGCAGCGCCTCCCGGTACAGGAGCAATCCGTGTGTGCTCTCGCCGTGGTCGCCAAGTCCTTCGCCGTGATCGCCGATCACGATGATGATGGCACGATCAAAGAGGCCGCGCTCCCGCAGATGATCGAGGAAGCCGCCGACGATCGAGTCTGCGTAAGCGATCTCGGCGTCGTATGCCGTCGGAGCCGACCAGCGAAACGGCGCCGGCGCGTTGTAGGGTGCATGCGGCTCGTAGATGTGCAGAAAGTAAAAGAAAGGACGCGTACGATTTTCATCAACCCACCGCTCCGCAATCGCTGCCGTCTCTGCGCCGGGTCGTTCGAGCTCCGCCAGAACCGAACCGGGACGAAACTCGATGTCGTCGTCATAGTCGTCGAACAATGCGCGCAATCCGGTCTCACCGCGCAGGACGTACGACGACACCGCCGCTCCGGCGCGATAACCATTCCGCCGCAAGACTTCGGGCAGCGTATTGCGGTCACGCGACTCGAAACGGAATCCGATGTTGTCGCGTACACCGTGCCGCGGCGGCAGCAACCCACTGATCACCGAAACATGCGATGGCAGAGTCAACGGGCAATGCGAGTACGCGTTGCGGAAGAGCACGGACTGGCGCGCGAGCCGATCGAGATTCGGTGTCGAGCCGGCCCGATAACCCCAGGCCGGCAGGTGATCGGCGCGAAGCGTATCGATCGAGATGAGGATGACGGGCGCGTTTCGGTAGGTCCCCGCTTTGACGCTGTGTGCGACCTCGCGCGCGCATCCGGTGGCCGTCAACAACAGCACGGCTGCGAGCGCGGCGCGCAGGCGAGTGATCATCGCGGACTACAGACAAAAAGAAGAAGCCCCGGATTTCCGGGGCTTCTTCGACTGCGAGTGACAGTTGCGAATCAGAATCTGATGCCCAGCGAGACGCGATAGGTTCGCGGCGTCTGGAAATCGCCGGCGCCGCCGAACGGCTCACCGGTTGTCGGGTTGAGAGGCTTGCCGAAGTTCGGACCCTTCACCCAGTTGACGCCTTCCACCGGTGTCTCGGTGAACGGATTGAATGACACACAGCGTTTGCCGGCGTTCGGGCCGACGGTCTGACGGCAGGATGAGTTGACGGCCGTGCGCACCGTCGTGTTTACGTTGGCGACGCCCTGACGATTGAAGACGTTGAACACTTTGCCTTCCACGAACAACTGCGTCGGTCCGATCGGCACGAAGTAGTTCAGCGCCAGGTCGGTGGCGGTGATGTTGTCCGTGCGGAACGCGTCGCGCGAGGTGAACCAGTAACCGCCGGTCGTGAACGCGTTGATGTTGAATGCGGTGTAACCCGGACCGCCCTGGGCCGGATTATTCGTCGGGCACGTCGCGCACTGCGATCCTCGGACGAGCCAGATGTTGCCGTTCGCGCCGTACGGCACACCGGAGTCATAGCGCTGCAAAGCGCTCACGTTGAAGTTACCGATGAACGTCGGGAAATCGATGCTGGCCCAAGCACGAACCTTGTGCCTCTGATCGGCGCCGAGATAACCGATCGGGTTCGCGCGCGCGTAACTACGGAACTCAGGGAAGTACTGCGTACCGTTGGAGACGAACGGGCCGCCACCCGAGTTCTCGCCCGTGATGTTGCCGCGAAGCTTGGAGTAAGTGTAGTTGCCACCCAGATCGACGCGGTTCAACAGCCGGTAACCACCCTGAACCAGGAACGCGTTGTACTTGCGGGTGAAGTCGTTCGAATTCGTAACCAGTTTCAGATCGACGTCTGCCCCCGTGCCGGCGGCCAGCGGATCAAACACCGTGCCTGTGCTCCTGTTGGCGATCTGAGTGTAGAAGTCGCTCCACTTCCGGTTCTGATAGTCGGCGCGGATGAAACCGTTCCGGCCGATCTGCGTTCCGAAGCCGACGGTGAATTCATCGACGGAGGGCGATTTCAGTTTGTCCCTGATCGCCGGGCTGATTCCCGCCGTGCCGCCGCCGAGGAGGAAGTCGGTATTCTTCGTTCCGCCGACGGAGTTGAACCACTTGTAGACCTGATCGAGGAACTGATTGGTCGGCAGGTTGTTCAGGTCAGGACCGTAGTAAAGCCAATACAGATAGGAGGGCGAGCCGGCGCTCGAGGTGATGTCGCCGACGTTGCCGTTCGCAATCTTCGAGACGTACTGGCTGTACGACGCATTCAATCGCAGCCGGCCGTTACCGAAGACGTCGTACGTGGCGGCCACGCGCGGGCTGACCTTGCTGTCGCTGGCGACCTTCGCGCGCGCTTCGTTCACACCCTCGTTGTTGTCGTAACGGACGCCGAGGTTGAAGTTCAGGTTCTGGGTCAGATCCCATTTGTCGTTGAAGAAGAACGAGCGTGTGGTGAACTCGTTACCATGGCTGCTCTCCAGGATCGGGAACCAGATCAGGAAACCGCTGGCGGCGGTGAGGCTGTTCAGGAATGTGCCGTCAGCAGCCCTGCTCGGGCTGTCGTAGGTGTACAACGTGAAGCTGGAAGCCGACTGGTAGTTGTCGGACTTCAGCATGTCTTTGTAGTTCTCGAAACCGGCGACGAGATTGTGCGTGCCGACGCTCTTCGATGAAAGGAAGTAATTGCCTTTCACCTTGGCATTCTCGTTGTTCCGTGACTCCGGGAACGGCGCGCAGCCGCCGCAGAACGTGTTGTAGCCTGCAAACGATCCGGCCGTGCCGACGAGTGGGTAAAAGATATTCGTCCCGCGCTCCGGAGGAGCGGGCGCATCGGCGCCGCTGTCGACGAACTTGAAGATCTGTTTCGCATACAGCGCTTCGATCAGGAAGTTGTTCGTCAGGATCCCGTTGTAGTCGAGAGTGTAAAAACGATTCGGAAGCGAGCGCGAGACATCGAGTGCGCTGGCCTCGAGCGGCGTGCCGAACGGATTGTTCTTCTGCGTCCGGTGAATGTCGAAGTACGAGCCACTGAGCGAGTGCGCGGAAGTGATCTGGCCCGTGAGCTTCAGCTCGAGACGACGCTCCTTGTCGCCGAACTGGAACGTCGAATCGGTGGTATCGGTCGGCGTGCGACCGAAGCGGCGCGCATAGTCGAGTTTGTTGTAGCGCCCGGCGGTGAAAAACCAGAGCCGGTCGCGAATGATGCGGCCGCCCAGCGTGCCTTCGTAGTTATGGATCATCTTGTCGGTGGAATCCACCTTCGCCAGCTCACCTTTGGTCGTCCAGCTCGGATTGGTGATCGTGTCGCGGAACGAACCGGTGAAGCTGTTGCCACCCGATTTCGAAACGGATGTGACCACGCCACCGGTGAAATGGCCGAACTCCGCGGAGATGGCGCCTGTCTGCACGGTCGTCTCCTGCAGAGCGTCTTCGATGAATAGGTTCTGCGGTTGACCCCGAAGCAGCTCGTTCACGACCGCACCATCGACATAGAACGTGCTATCGAACGACTGCCCGCCGGAGATCATCGTGTTTCCGCCGGGACCATTCTGGTTGACTCCGGGAGCGAGGTTCACCGTCGCGATCAGCGTCCTGCCCATCGGCAGATTCTCGACGAGCTTCGCCGGCACGTTCGTCTGCACCTCGGTCGTTTCGAGAACGGCCGGCGCGTTGGCCGTGACGGTGATCGCCTCCGCGAGGGAGCTGACCTTCAGGTCGGCATCGGCCCGCGCGGTCTGGGTGACGCCCACTCGGGCGCGCTGTGTCACGGTCTGCAGCCCGGCGAGCTCGAATCGAACCGTGTATTCACCTGGCGGCAGAGCGGACAAGTTGTAGTTGCCGTTTGCATCTGTGACGGTGGTTCGCGTGCCCTGCAGATTCGGCGACGAAACCGTGATGGTCACGCCGGGCAGCGGATTGCCGGTCGATGTCACCGTTCCGGTCAAGGAGCCCGTCGTCACCTGGCCGAAAGCAGCCAGCGTGATGAGGAAACACGCGACGGTTGCAGCCAAGAAGCGATTCAACTTCATTCCTACCTCCTTTTGAATCATGAAGGATAAAAGTTCATTGCACGACAAATCCGCGTTTGGGTGCGAAGCCGCGGCCATCTAGAAATCGGGCTAAGTCATTTCGAATCAGAGGGCTTTCGGCAGCTCAGCGCACCGCGAATCCAATGAGCCGAATTCGTGACACTGGTTTTCCGAATCCAGACTTAAGTGTGTCGGTCCGTCGCCGGCGCGCGACGATAAGCGCAACGCGACATGGATGCAAGTGTCTAATCTGAAAATATGTGTCGCAACGCACTTTCCAGCGTGGGATGAGCGAATGCGAAGCCTTCCGCTTGGGCGCGGCGCGGTACCGCGCGCTGGCCACCGAGAAGTGCTTCGTCCGCCATCTCGCCAAATGCCAGTCGCAACGCGAAAGCGGGCGCCGGCATCACGGCCGGACGGTGCAGGACGCGGCCGAGCGTCTTCGCGAACTCCCGGTTCCGCACCGGCTCGGGCGCGGTGATGTTGTAGATGCCGCGCACGGTCTCGCGGTCGATGGCCCATCGCATCGCATCCAATACATCGTCGCGGCCGACCCACGACATCCACTGCTGTCCGCTGCCGACCGGCCCACCCATGCCCAACCGGAATGGCACCGCCATTTTTTGCAGCGCGCCGCCATCGGCCGCCAGCACGACTCCAAATCGCAGGATGACCACGCGCGCGACCGCGTCGGCGCGCTTCGCAGCGCTCTCCCACTGCTCGACGAGATCGGCGAGAAATCCGGAGCCTTTCGACGAGCTCTCTTCGACGGGCGTGTCGCGTGTCGTTCCGTAATAGCCAACCGCGGACGCGTTGATGAGCGTCCGCTTCTTGCGCGGCGCGCTCGTGAGCGCGGCGACGATCGCGTTCGTGGCCTCGACACGGCTGTTGATCAGGCGCCGCTTTCGCTCCGCGGTCCAGCGGCCGGCGCCGACGTTTTCGCCAGCGAGATTGATGACGACGTCGGCGGCGGCGATCTCCGCGGTCCAGGGGCCGGCGGTCTTGCCGTCCCACTCGACGCCGCGACCCGCTTTCACCTTCGACGGCTCGCGTGACAAAACGGCAACGTCATCGCCGCGCGCGAGCAGGCGGCGCACGAGCGGCTCACCGAGGAAACCGCTGCCACCGGCAACGACGATTTTCATCGGCGGAGTCTATCGCGAGAAAAAAAACGCCGCCGTTTGAGCGAGGACGGCGGCGGAGGAATGAGGAGAGTAGGAGATCGAAATGGTTCTCGCAGCGCTCACTGATTCAGACGCGCTAGACCGAAAAACGTTACGCGATCCTCGACCTGGCCACTGCTCTCCTCGGATCGGCCGCGTCCGCCTGGCGCTGCAGCCCCGCGAACGCGATCATGGCCGCGTTGTCCGTGCAATAACGCTTCTCCGGAAGGCGGACGACCACCCCGCGCGTCTTCCCCCATTCGGAAATGCGCTCGCGCAGCACGCCGTTCGCGGCCACGCCGCCGGCGATCGCGACCTCCGCCGGCTTCGGCCCATCGAGTCGCGACCACACCGCGTCGAGCCGATCGAAGAGCTGCGCGAAGAGCGCGTCCTGAAACGTCGCGCAGAAATCGGCGAGCAGCTTCGCGTCGCCGTCGGCGCGGACGTGATGCTCACGCGCCAGGCGAATCGCGCCGGCTTTGATTCCAGAGTACGAGAAATCGAGCGAGTCGTCTTTGAAGTGCGGGACCGCGAAGGGGAAGCGCCGCGGATCCCGCGATCCCGCACGTGCATGCTTTTCGATCTGCGGCCCGCCGGGGTACGGAAGACCGATGAACTTCGCGACCTTGTCAAAGGTCTCGCCGATCGCGTCGTCGCGTGTGCGATTGAGCATCGTCGCCTGGCCGTTTTGCACGTCGTAGATCGACGAGTGTCCACCGGAGATCACGAGCGAGATGAACCTCTGCGGCAGCGGAATGGCCGGACCTTCTCTTTGGAGATACGGCGAAAAGATGTGACCTTCGAGATGATTGATCGCCACGAGCGGGATGCCGAGACCATAGCTCAGCCCCTGGGCGCCGGCGACGCCCACGAGCAGCGCGCCGATCAATCCCGGCCGTGACGTCACGGCGATCGATTCGACATCACCCCACTGGGCATGCGCATCATCGAGCGCGCGCCGCACGAGCGGAAACAGATGCTGCAGATGTTCGCGCGAGGCGATCTCCGGCACGACGCCGCCGAACGGCTGGTGCCGCTCGATCTGGGAAGCGATGAGGTTCACGCGCACATTTCCATCGCGTTCGAGCAGAGCGACGGAGGTCTCATCGCAGGACGTCTCGATGCCAAGAATCATGTGGTCAGTGGTTGGTACTTAGTAGCTGGTGCCTTTGGGCATGAGGCACCAGCTACTGACTACCAACCACTGACCACCCCATATAATGCCGCGCCTCAATTCGCACGAAATGAAGGAAGAACTCGACAAGCGCTACGACCCGAAGGCATTCGAACAGCGCATCTACGCGACGTGGGAGGAGAAGGGTTACTTCACGCCGGAGGTGGATCGGGAGCGGCCGAAGTTCTCGATCGTCATTCCGCCGCCGAATGTCACCGGGCGTCTGCACATCGGACACGCG
Organism: Thermoanaerobaculia bacterium; assembly: GCA_036506455.1. Classification (GTDB taxonomy): domain Bacteria; phylum Acidobacteriota; class Thermoanaerobaculia; order Gp7-AA8; family Gp7-AA8; genus DASVHS01. The sequence goes on along the minus strand of DASXRT010000238.1, from coordinate 3,059 downwards.
CTCGTGAACACGCTGCAGGACATCGTCGTGCGCTGGAAACGCATGAGCGGATTCAACACGCTGTGGTTGCCCGGCACCGATCACGCCGGCATTGCCACGCAGATGATCGTCGATCGCGAGCTCACGCGGCAGGGGATCTCGCGCTTCGACATCGGCCGCGAGAAATTCGTCGAGAAGGTGTGGGAGTGGAAGGAGAAGTTCGGCGGCGAGATCATCGAACAGCTCAAACGCCTCGGCGCCTCAGCCGACTGGACGCGCTTGCGATTCACGCTCGATGAAGGGTTATCGCGCGCCGTGCGTTCTGTCTTCGTGAAGCTCTACGAAGACGGCTTGATCTATCGCGGCATCGCGATGGTGAACTGGTGTCCGAACTGCCGCACCGCAATCAGCGATGTCGAGGTCGAATTCCGTGAACGCGACGCCAAGCTGTATTACATCGACTATCCCGTCGAGGGTTCGAAGCGCCGCCTCACCGTGGCTACGACGCGTCCGGAGACGATGCTCGGGGACACCGCCCTGGCCGTGCATCCCGATGACGAGCGCTATCGCGATGTCGTCGGCAAACACGCCATTCTGCCGATCGCGAATCGCCGGATTCCGATCATCACCGATCCGATCCTGGTCGATCCGGAGTTCGGCACCGGTGTTGTCAAAGTCACCCCCGCGCACGACAAGAACGATTACGAAGCGGGCCAGCGCAACAATCTGCCCCAACTTCAGGTAATCGACGAAACCGGTCACATGACAAAAGAAGCAGGCCCAGAGCTCGCCGGTCTCGATCGCTTCGAAGCGAGAGAGAAAGTTCTGCAGAAACTCGAAGAGGGCGGATATCTCAGCTCGGTAAAGCCGTATCAGCACACGGTCGGCGTTCACGGCAAGTGCGATACCGACGTCGAGCCGATGGTCTCAAGGCAATGGTTCGTGAAGATCGAGCCTCTGGCGAAGCCGGCGATCGAAGCCGTACGCGACGGAAGTATCCAAATCATTCCGCAGACGTGGGAAGCGACGTACTTCAACTGGATGGAGAACATCCACGACTGGACGATCTCGCGGCAGCTCTGGTGGGGACATCGCATCCCTGCGTACACGTGCGCGAACGGTCACACCACCGTGGCCATGGAACCGCCGCCGCAATGCCCGGAGTGCGGCTCGAACGAGATCGCGCAGGAGACGGACGTCCTCGACACGTGGTTCTCGTCGGCGCTCTGGCCGTTCTCGACGATGGGATGGCCGGACGACACGCCCGACCTGCACGTGTTCTATCCGACCGACGTTCTCATCACTGGCTTTGACATCCTCTTCTTCTGGGTCGCCCGGATGATCATGATGGGGCTTCGCTTCACCGGCAAAGCACCGTTCAGCCAGGTCTTTCTCAACGGTCTCGTCCGCGACGAGCACGGCGAGAAGATGTCGAAGACGAAGGGCAACGTGATCGACCCGCTCGACGTCATCGACGAAGTGGGCGCCGATGCTTTGCGTTTCACGATCGCGATCTCCGCATCCGGCCGCGACATCCCCCTCGGCAAGACGCGCATCCACAGCTATTCGACGTTCGTGAACAAGATCTGGAACGCGGCGCGGTTCTCGATGATGCATCTCGACATGGACCTGAAAGACGCCGGATCGATCGATCGAGACAACCTGCGCAGCGTGGAGAGATGGATTCTCTCGCGCCTGAACGAGACGACGAAGAGCGTCAACAAATCGCTCTCCGCGTTCCGCTTCGATGAAGCGTCGAATGCCCTGTACCAGTTCTTTTGGCACGAGTTCTGTGACTGGTACATCGAGATGGTGAAGCCCGTGCTCCTCGGCAAGCACGGCGACGCTGCCGAGCAACGCAAAGCCAAGCGCGTGCTCCTCGAAGTGCTCGATCGCTCGCTGCGTCTGTTGCATCCGTTCATGCCGTTCGTCACCGAAGAAATCTGGCAGAAACTCGGCGGCCTCGAGCCGTCCATCATGGTGGCGCCGTATCCGATCGGCGAGGACGTGCTCGAGGATTCGGAGGCGGAGCGGATGATCTCGGCCATCAAGGCGATGATCACCGCGGTGCGCAACATGCGCGCCGAGCGCGGCTTCACGTCGAAAGATCGATTCAAGCTCTTCGTGCGGGCCAACGACGCGCGCGAATCGAATTTCTTCCGCGCCTATGCCTACCTGCTCATCGAGCTGGCGCGTCTGACGGAAGTCATCGTCGATGGTGAGCCGCCCGCCGGCACGCATCAGGATGTGATCGAGGGCTTCTCGATCGCGGTGGAGTTCCCGGAGCGCGTGGTGACGAAGGAGCAGATCGAGCGCACGCAGCGCGAGATCGACAAGAGTCAGAAGGAGCTGGCCTCGCTGGAGGCGAAGCTGGCCAATGAGCAGTTCGTCCGCAATGCGCCGGCCGCGGTCGTGGAGCAGGCGCAGGCGCGGCAGAGTGAATTGAGACAGCGGTTGGAAAAGCTACAGCAAAATCAGTGATCGATACTCGCGCGGTGGTCGGACGCCTTCACATACTCGAGTCGCTCGCGATCATCCCGCGCGTGGCCTCCACGAACCTGATCGCGCGCCGCGTGCTCCACGAGTGCCTCGATAACGACCTCTCGTTTCCGCAGGCCATCATCATCGCCGGCGAGCAGTTCGCCGGCCGCGGCCGCAACGAGCGCGCCTGGTCGTCGCCGCCGGGCAAAGGCATCTACGCGACGGCGCTCGTGACGCGTCCGGCCGATGAGCTGCCGCTCTTTCCGCTGGCGATGGCCAACATCATCGTCACGTACCTGCGCCAGTCCTTCGACATCGCCGCCGGAATCAAATGGCCGAATGACGTTCTCGTCGATCGCCGCAAGATCGCCGGCATCCTGATCGAGGCACGCGTGCAGGACGTGCGCGCGCAGATGATCATCGGAACGGGAATCAACGTCGAGCCCATCGAGCGCGATGAGCGCCCCAACGCGATTTCGATTCGCGAGGTGGCCCGGCGCGGCTACGGCGGCATCGAGAGTGCCACGGTCGCGTTCATCGAACATCTCGACTCCCGCCTCGCCCACCGATTCGAGCCCGGCGCGGTTCTCGAGGAATGG
>DASXRT010000237.1:0-5004 GCA_036506455.1 Thermoanaerobaculia bacterium | reverse complement strand
GACGAGCCAGCCGATCGCAGTCGACGAGGCCGGAAGCAACGAGAGCAGCAGTGCAAATGTGGCGCGCGGCAGGCGTGCCATCGCGAGCTGATCGCAAACATACGGGATGACCGAGGAGCACACGCCGACGCCGATGCCGGCGAGAAGGAGACTAGGATGCGAAAATGCCGGCAGCGCTTCACGAAATCCGATCGGCAGAGCCGTGACAGCGGCGATCAACATCGCCGCTCCAAGCCGGTCGATGCCCTTCGCGGCTCCCTCCGCCGCCAGGCGGTGGCCGAGAACGATGTAGAGCACAAACATTGCGCAATTGGCGAGAGCGAACAGATATCCGATCGGCTCTCCGCCCAGTCGCGCATGCGTCAGCATCCAGCCGCCGAGTACCGCAAGCGTGAGAGCCGCGAAGTTGCGCAGCGTGCGGACTCCGACGGCGGCGAGAACGACGGGCCCGATGAATTCGATGGCTGCAACCGTGTTCAATGGCAATCGCGCAATCGCCTCGTAGAAGCACGAATTCATCAGACCGAGAACGACGCCGAGACAGAGAAGAAGTTGACGCTGCGCCGGCGATAGCGAGCGGTAGATTCGCCACGGCCGCCGCCAGATCGAAAAGATCGCCGCCGCGCTGGCAATGCGGAGCCACATCACACCGAGTACGGCCACACGCGAGAACAGCAGAACAGCGAAGGCGGGGCCGAGATAGTGGAAAATCGCGCTCACGAAGAAGAACACATGGGGCGGCACTCGAGTCACGGCGTGGGATTTGATCGGGATGGGCTCGTCCATGACCTCGCATGGTACGATCGTGATATGAACCCAATACAGGCGGTTTTGAAGGAATATCGGCCAAAATGACTCAACATCCGAAGCTGAAGGCCTCTCTCACTTACACGTACTCAGAGACCGTTGGCGATCGCTTAAACCAGCGCATCCTCGTAGAGCTACAGCAGAATCCGCGATTGTCGATGAGTGAGCTCGGTCGTCGAGTCGGTCTCTCGTCGCCTGCGACAACCGAGCGCGTACGCCGCCTGGAGGAGAGCGGCGTGATCAGAGGTTATCGACTCGATATCGATCCGGCGGCGTTGGGTCTGCCGATGGCTGCGTACATTCGCGTCAAGCCGAACGCCGGTCAGTTGACCAAGGTCGCTGATCTCGCTCGCGAAATTCCCGAGGTCGTCGAGTGCGATCGGGTCACCGGCGAAGACTGCTTCGTCATCAAGGTTCATCTGCCGGTGATCGATCAGCTCGATCGCGTTCTCGACGCTTTTCTGGCCTACGGTACGACGACCACGTCCTTGATTCAGTCCTCGCCGGTACCTCGTCGCGATTTACCGATCACAATCCCCCCTCCGCGATCACGTACGTGAGCGCCACAAGCGCGGCGGTGTTCTGCGCCAGCTCGTGCGGATCGATCTTGTCGAGCGTGTCCGCGGCGGAGTGGTGATAATCGAAGTAGTGGCGCTGATCGGGAACGAGGCCAAAGCCGGCGACGCCGGCATCGATGAGTGGCGTCGTATCGGCGCCGGTGTGCTCGGCGTTGTCGAATTTCGCGGCGCCGACTCGATCGAGCATCTGCATGCGTCCTTCCAATGCGGTCAGCGCATCGCCTTTCAGCGTGGTGAGAAAGCCGCGCGGTGCCGCCGAACCGGCGTCGGTCTCGATCGCCGCAATGTGCTTTTCGTTCTTGTGATCGGCAAAATACTGCTTCCCCCCTCTGCCTCCGTTCTCCTCATTCATGAACAGCACGGCGCGAATCGTCCGCCTCGGCACAGGTCCGACCTGGTGAATCAGGCGCATCGTCTCCATCACCATGGCCACCCCGCCGCCATCGTCGATCGCGCCGGTGCCGAGATCCCAGGAGTCGAGATGAGCGCCGATGAGAACGATTTCGTCGGGACGCTCGCTGCCCCGGATCTCGGCGACAACGTTCGCTGATTCGACATCATCGAGAATCCGCGGGCGAAGAAGAAGATGCATGCGCACCTTCTCTCCTTTCGCGAGCAGTCTGTGAATGAGCATCGCATCTTCGATCGCCAGCGCCGCGGCCGGGATCTTCTTCACTTTTCCTTCGTACTTCACGGAGCCGGTGTGCGGCGAGCGCATCGAATCGGAGGCGACCGAGCGGATCACGACCGCGAGCGCGCCATGTGGCGAGGCCTGATCGGCACCCTTGGTTCGGAACTCCTGCGCCTTCCGATACGCCTCGAACGAGCGCCCCGCGCGCACGAGATCCATATCCATCGAGCCGCTGAAGAAAACGATCTTTCCGCGGACATTCAGCATTTTCAATTCGTCGAACGAGCGCGCCTCGACTACGTCGGCCACGAATCCTTCCGCCGGCGTAGCCACGCTGCCGCCGAGGGTCGTGAGGACGAGCGGCTGATCGTTGTGTGAGACCACACGTGCGCTCTCCACGCCGCGAATCCAGTGCGGCACCATGACCTTCTCGGTATGCGCATCGAGGCCCCACGATCGCAGGCGCTTCGTCGCCCATGCGACAGCGGCGGCCGCATTCTTCGATCCACTGAGTCGCGGGCCGATGTTGTCGCTCAGATACGCGAGCGTCTCGTAACCGTGCGAGCTGTTGAGCGCCGCGGCCATCAGTCGCTCGGCATTCTGCTGGATGTTGTCCTGGGCGAAAAGCGGAGTCGCAATGCAGATGCAAAGCGCTAACAGGAGTACGCGAAACGCCTGGTGAGGACCGCACCCCTCATCCGGCCTTCGGCCACCTTCTCCCCGCGCCGCGGGGAGAAGGACACTCAACATCGTCTGATCTCGAGGGCACTCACGGCTAGATCTCCTCCGTATCGATCTGCGCCCTCTGCAACGATCCGGAGTAGTCGATGTAGATCGACTTCCACTCGCTGAACACGTCGATGCCCGCGACGCCCGCTTCGCGATGACCGTTCCCCGTCTCCTTCGTTCCACCGAACGGGAGATGCACTTCGGCGCCGATCGTCGGAGCGTTGACATAGAAGATGCCCGTGTACATATCGCGCATCGCTACGAATGCCTTGTTCACGTCGCGCGTGTAAATCGACGATGAGAGTCCGTATTTGACTCCATTGCCGATGGCGATCGCTTCTTCGAGCGATTCGCACTTCATGACCGCGGTGACGGGACCGAAGATCTCTTCCTGCGCGATGCGCATGCTCGGTTTCACATTGGCAAATACGGTCGGCTGATGGAAGTGACCCTTCGCGTAGTCGCCATCACTCAGCGTGGAGCCGCCCGCAACGATCGTCGCTCCCTCGTCCTTCCCGATCTTCACGTATTTCTCGACCGTCTTGAGCTGCGACACGGAAATGTTCGGTCCCATCTCGGTCTTCGGATCGAGGCCGTAACCGACGCGCAGTTTCTTCGCGCGGCCGGCGAGTTTGTCCACGAACTCGTCGTACACCTCCTTGTGCGCGACGATGCGCGACGCCGCAGTGCAACGCTGACCGGCTGTGCCGAACGCGCCCCACAATGCGCCGTCGACTGCGAGATCGACGTCGGCGTCGTCCATCACCATGATGATGTTCTTACCGCCCATCTCCAGGTGCACGTGTTTGAACTGCGGCGCGCAGGCGATGGAGATGTCGCGGCCGACGTCCGTGGAACCCGTGAATGAGATCACCGACACTTTCGGATTCTTCAGCATCGGCTCGCCGACTTCTTTGCCGCCGCCCGTGACGACGTTGAACACGCCTTTCGGCAATCCCGCTTCTTCGAACGATTCGGCGAGCATGACCACCGACAGCGGCGTGAGCGACGCGGGCTTGATGACGACCGTGTTGCCGCAGATCAGCGCGGCCATCGATTTCCACGCCGGAATGGCGATCGGGAAGTTCCATGGCGTGATCAAACCGGCGACGCCCAGGGGCATGCGGACGGCCATGTTGAATTTGTTGGGGAGCTCGGAGGGAGCAGTGACGCCATGAAGGCGCCGCCCTTCTCCGGCCATGAGAAAGGCCATGTCGATCGCTTCCTGGACATCGCCCTTCGTCTCCTCGAGGACCTTCCCCATCTCGCGCGTCATCTCGCGCGCGATCTTCTCCTTGTCGCGTTTCAGGATGTTGCCGACGGCGTAGAGAAATTCGGCGCGCTTGGGCGCGGGCGTCAGCCGCCAGGCGTTGAACGCGGCGTGCGCAGCTTCGACCGCGGCGTTCAAATCATCCGCAGTGGAGTCCTGAAATGTGCCGATGAGATCTTCCCGATTGGCCGGATTGCGATTCTCGAACGTCTTCCGCGATTTCGACGCGACCCACTCGCCGTTGATGTAGTTCTTGTATTCGCGGGTTTCGCGCAGGCCTTCAGTGTGTGCTGACTTTTTGGTTGCGACTGCGGGCATGGGACCTCCGGTGTCGACAGCTACTTCACCTTCGCGGGCACGCTCTCCGCCGACTCCCGCGGCCGGGCCGACCCCATGTCCACCGAGCCGCGGAACTTCGCCCCCTCGGCGACGATGATCTTCGGCGCCTTGATGTTGCCGTCAACGACAGCCGTGGTCACGAGCTCTAATCGTTCATCTGCGGAGATGTCGCCGGTCACCTTCCCCTCGACGGTCACGTTTTTTGCGTGGACCGTCGCTTCGACACGCGCCTGGGTGCCGATGCGAAGATCGCTGGCCAGATTGATTTTTCCGCGGACCGTGCCTTCGATGACCACGGGTTCCGTCCCGGAGATCGTGCCGTCGATGGTCACGTTGGGACCGAAGAAAGTCATCATCACGCCCGGAGCGGCGGCAGCGGTTCTCGGTGTCTGCGGTTGCGTGGAAGGCTGTTCTTTGTTGGAAAAAAGCGCCATGGGCTCCGAAGCATAACAGCCGGATAAAGGGGAGTAAACTTCGCGCGCTTCAACGAAGCAGCGAGAGAGTCGTAAGGCAAAGGGGTTCTGCACAGTGCGACGTACAGCAGTGTTTTTTCTCATCGCGGTCCTGCTGTCCTGTAAAGGCCGCGGCGGCAAAGATCAGCAATACAGAGCGGAGAAGGTCGATCGCGGCAACATCACCATGACGGTGAC
>DASXRT010000236.1:0-3306 GCA_036506455.1 Thermoanaerobaculia bacterium | reverse complement strand
CGGATCGGGAACGACCAGCTCCGCGCGCGGCGGCGCATCAGTCTCCGGAAAACGAATGATGAAACCGTCGTCGCTCCACATCGTCTCGACGTCGATCGCCAGCTCATTGCGAATCTTCGCCGACGCGGCCATTGACCACGGCGCGTGAACTTTTCCACCGAACGGAGTGAGAACGCAGACGCGCCAGTCGCCCAGCTCGTCGAGCACGCGCTCGATGACGATCGTTCGATCATCAGGAACCGCGCCCGTCGCTTCGTGTTGATCGTTCAGATACTGGAGAAAATTTTCGGCGGCGAGCCGATCGAGATCGTGCTTCGTCGTCAGCCGTTTGATCGCTTCGGACGGTTTCATCTCCCGGACTTCGCGAACGAGGCGCCCGATTTCCTCGCCGAAGCGCACGGTGCGCTCCGCGGCATCCGCTCTCCAGAACGGCATCTTTCCCGGCTGGCCAGGCGCCGGCGTGACGAGCACACGATCGTGCGTGATCTCTTCGATGCGCCAAGTCGAGGCGCCGAGGAGGAAGGTCTCGCCGACGCGAGACTCGAAGACCATTTCCTCGTCGAGCTCGCCGACGCGCGCGCTCTGCGCTTTCTCCGCGCCGGCGAGGAAGACGCCATAGAGACCGCGGTCGGGAATCGTGCCGCCGTTGAGGATGGCCACGCGTTTGGCGCCGGGCCTGGCAGTGATCATGTTCGTTACGCGGTCCCACGTGATGCGCGGGCGCAGCTCCGCGAATTCATCGGACGGATAGAGTCCCGACAACATATCGAGCACACCGTCGAACGCGGTCCGGCTCAACTCCGCGAACGGTGCAGCACGACGAATGGCGGCGAAGAGCTCGTCCGCGTGCCAGTCATCGACCGACACCATCGCCACCACCTGTTGCGCCACGATGTCGAGCGGATTCCTCGGATACCGAGTCGGCTCGATCGCGCTGCGATGCATCGCCTCGGTCACCGCTGCGCAGGCGACGAGATCGCCGCGGAACTTCGGGAAGATGATGCCTTCGCTCGTCGTGCCGACCTGATGGCTGGCGCGGCCGATGCGCTGCATGCCGCTGGCGATCGATGGCGGCGCTTCGATCTGGATCACGAGATCGACCGCGCCCATGTCGATGCCCAACTCGAGCGACGAGGTGGCGATGAGCGCGGGAAGGCGTCCCGACTTGAGATTGTCTTCGATCTCGATGCGTTGCGCGCGCGCGATCGAGCCGTGATGCGCCTGCACGAGCGTCTCGCCGGCGAGCTCATTGAGCGCCGCGGCCAGCCGCTCGGCGAGGCGGCGGCTGTTGACGAAGATCAGCGTCGATCGATGCGCGCGAATCAGATCGAGAAGGCGAGGATGAATCGCCGGCCAGATCGATGAGCGCTGCGGTCCGGCAACGGCGGGACCGCTGGCGATGCCGGTGATCTCGCCGATCTTGGCCATCTCCTCGACCGGGACTTCGACTTTGAGCGAGAGCTTTTTCTTCTCGCCGGTGTCGATGATGGTGACAGGGCGGTATTTGGGCTTGGCGCGGTGGTCTTCGAACTCGTCGTGAAGTTGCTGCTGTGTAGGGGCGCGCTTGAGCGCGCCGCCGCGCTGAAGCGCGCCGCTACAGCCACCTAAGAACCTCGCTACCTCTTCCAAAGGATGCTGGGTCGCGGACAGACCGATGCGCTGCGGTGGGTTCTCGCACAGCAATGTCAGGCGCTCGAGCGACAGCGCCATGTGCGCCCCGCGCTTGTTCGGAACGAGCGCGTGGATCTCGTCGACGATGATCGTCTCGACGCTGCGCAGCGTCTCGCGCACGTTGGATGTCAGCATCAGGTAGAGCGATTCAGGCGTGGTGATGAGAATGTCCGCCGGCTCGCGGAGAAATCGTGCGCGCTCCTGCTGTGGTGTATCGCCGGTGCGAATCGCGATCTGCGGAGTGACGAACGCTTCGCCATGTTCCGTGGCGACGTTGGCAATGCCGGCCAGCGGCGCGCGAAGGTTTCGTTCCACGTCGACGGCGAGCGCCTTCAGCGGTGAGACGTACACCACGCGACAGCGCTCGCGCTTCGGCGGAAGGGGAGTGAACATCAACCGATCGAGCGCCCAGAGGAATGCCGTCAGCGTCTTGCCGCTGCCGGTCGGTGCGCAAATAAGCGTCCAATCGCCCGCGGCAATCGACGGCCAGCCGAGCGTCTGCGCGCGCGTCGCTGTACCGAACGACGTCGTGAACCATTGCTCGACGGCAGGGTGAAACAGTGAGCGAGTCGGTGACATGGCTAACAGCTAACGGCTGACAACTAACCGATCATCCATCCCCGTTAGCTGTTTGCTGTTAGCATCTGCAACAATAGTGAACAGTCTCCACGGGCAGAAGAAGGAAGGGGAATGCGGCTTAAGGTGCTCGGCGCCTATGGGGCGTCGGATGCAGAACACAATCTGACCGGGTACCTCCTTGACGACTGGTTTGCCGTCGACGCCGGCACACTCACTTCGAAACTCTCCTTCGCCCAGCAGAGCCGTATCCAGGGCGTGTTCATCACTCATCCGCATGCCGATCACATCCGCGATCTCCCTCATCTGATTCACAACCGCTTCAGTCAGAACGTTGCCGCGTTGACCGTATTCGCGGCGCGCGACGTCATGGATCTTCTTTCGAAGAACGTGTTCAACGGAATCGTCTGGCCCGATTTCTCGACGTTGACCTCCCCGCTCACCGGAAAGCCAGCCGTGCAGTATCGCGTGATGACGGCGGGTAAGAAGATCGTGTTCAATGACATCGGCCTCACCGCGGTCCCGGTGGATCACGGCATCCCGGCAGCGGGCGTGATCGTGGAGATGAACAGCCAGGCGATCATCTTCACAGGCGACACCGGACCGACGAACGAGATCTGGAAGCGGACCAATAAGACCGAGAACGTCGTCGCCGTCGTCACCGAGGCGTCGTTTCCGAACGATCAGCAATCGCTGGCCGATGAGAGCGCGCACCTTTCGCCGCAGACGTTCGGGGACGAGCTGAAGAAGATCTCGGTCGACGCGCCGGTCTACGCCAGCCATCGCAAGATTCCGTTCGAGCGCGACATCGAATCGCAGATCAAGAACCTGCGCGATCGAAGAGCGCGTGTGCTGCTCGAGAAAAATTACACGCTGTAGTTGGTCGTCGGTCGTGGGTCGTAGGTACCGGGGCTGCATCGCAAGAACGCCAAGGCCCCCGGTACCCACGACTTACGACCCACGACCTCTATAATCCCGCGCCATGCCGCGCGTGCCCGTGTCCGTGCTCGTTCACACGCTCAACGAACGCGATTACATCGAGGATTGTCTTCGCTCGGT
>DASXRT010000235.1:0-11558 GCA_036506455.1 Thermoanaerobaculia bacterium | reverse complement strand
CGGCGACGAGAGCGACTTTCTTCTCCGCGCGCACGCGATCGATGAACTTCATCTTTCGTTCGAGCGCGAACGCCTCCTCGAGCGCGGCGACGGCGTGATCCGCTTCGCTCTCCGGCACGACGAAGCAGATCGACGCTTCACTCGAGGCCTGACTGATCATCGAGACCGAATGTCCCGCCTGCGCGAGCGCGGCGAATGTCCGCGCCGCAACGCCGGGCACGCCGATCATGCCGTTGCCTTCGATCGAGATCAGGGCCTGGCCGTGCACCGCGGTCAGCGCTTTCACGGGATACTCGCCCGGCTGCGCATCAGCGGAGATGCGCGTGCCGCGATGCTGCTCGCGGAATGTGTTGCGCACGTACAGCGGGATGCGGCGATCGGCGAGTGGGATCATCGTGCGCGGGTGGAGAACTTTCGCGCCGTAAAACGCGAGCTCCGCCGCTTCGCGGTAATGCAGCTCCGGCAGAACGCGCGCCGACGGCACGCTGCGCGGATCGGCGGTCATCAGACCGTCGACTTCCTTCCACAGCGTCACCGAGCTCGCGCCGAGGCTGCGGGCCAGGATGGCCGCGGAAAAATCGGAGCCGCCGCGGCCAAGCGTGACCACTTCACCATCGGGCCCGCTGCCGAGGTAGCCGGGGACGACGACGGCGCTGCGATCGAGGAGAGGGAGGATGTGCTTCTTGGCCGCGCGCTCGCAGCGCGAGAAATTCGGCCAGAGCGTACCGGCGCGGCGCTCGGCGATGATCACGTCGGTGGCATCGACGTACGCGGCGCCATCGAGACACGTCGCGAAGATCCGCGCCAGGAGGCGCTCGCCGCGCGAGACCATCGCGTCGAGCGCGCGCGGAGTCAGCTCGCGCAGAACGGCGATGCTCTCCGCGATGGAGATCATCTCCGCGGTGGCATCGTCGACGAGCGCGAAAAGTTCATCGGCGCGGCGACGGTCAGCGATCAGCTCTTCGATCAGCCGAGCGTGGCGTTCTTCGAAATCCGCGGCTGCGCGCCGGCAGGTTTCGCGATCGCCTTCGAGCGCCGCGCGCGCGCAGTTGTGAAGCAGATCGGTAATGCCGCTCATGGCCGAAACGACCACGACGAGCCGTGTGGCGCCGCTGACTTCAGCGGCGCGCTTCACCGCGACTCGAATGGCGTCGGCGCTGCCGACGGCCGCACCGCCGAATTTATAGACTTCGAGCTGGGACACGATCAGGCCTTGACGCCTTTATACAGGTAGGCGATGCCGAACGTCAGCGGCTTCCACTCGACCAACGCGAAGGACGCGCTCTCGCGCATGAGGCGCGCGAACTCTTCGCCACATGGAAAGCGGCTCGCAGACTGCTCGAGATATTCGTAGGCCTGCTTCCGTCCGGTGACCGCGCCGCCGACGTTCGGAAGAATGCGGCGGCGGTAAAAATCATAGAGCGCGCCGAAGGCGCGGTTCTGCGGCTGACCGAACTCGAGAATCATCACTCGTCCGCCGCTGCGCACGACGCGTGTGAGCTCAGCGATGCCACGTCGTGGATCGTCGACGTTCCGGATACCGAACGCGATCGAGCTGATGTCGAATGACGCATCGGCGTACGGCAGAGCGGTGACATCGGCGACCTCGAACGCAATATCGCTTCGCTTCGTCCGCGCGATCTCGAGCATCTCCGGCACGAAATCGGTCCCGACCACCCGCCCGTTACCCACCGCCTTCTTGAAGGCGATGGCCAGATCGCCGGTTCCCGTCGCGCAATCGAGGACCGATTCTCCCGGTGCCGCACCCGACCACCGCACGGCCTCACGTCGCCAACGATGATGGACTCCGGCGGAGAGAATCGTGTTGGCGCGGTCGTAGCGCGTCGCGATCGACGCGAACATCGAGCGGATCTTTGCCGGCTCTGGCCCTGTATACGACACAGCGGCGCGATCTTACGCATAAAATCGCGGCGTGCCTCAGGACTTTGCCTTCATCCAGACCGCTCCGGGCCGCGTGTTCGTCGGCTACGGACCCTTTGAACAGCTCCCGTTTCGACGGCCCGAGCGCCCGGCGTTCTTCATCACCGACTTCTTTCTCGATGAGGCGCGTCCGTGGCGGCATCCCGATACGTGGGAAGAGATCACGATCGAGGAGTTGTCATCGCGCTTCGGCGCGCAAAAGGCGTGGGAGATTGCGTGGGACGATCTCGATGCGTCGGTGTTTGCACGGCTCTTCGATTCCGCGCAGCGCGGGATCGCTTCGGGAGAATTTCAGAAGATCGTGCCTGTCGTGTTCGAGACTGGCACGTTCGAAGGCGATCTCTGGCTGCACGTCATCGCGCGCCTCGCCTCGCTGCCGCGCGGTCTGTACGCATACGGATACTCGATCGACGGAGGTTCGGTCGCCGGCGCCGCACCGGAGATCTTATTTCAGACGCACGGTCACGGCTACACGACGATGGCGCTTGCCGGGACGCGGCCGGTGGCACGGGCCGCGGAGCTGTTGCGCGACAGCAAGGAGCTCCGCGAGCATCGCTTCGTCGTCGAAGACATCGCCCGCCGTCTCGCGCCATTCGGCAATGTGGAGATCGGCGCGCTCGGCATTCTGCGGTTGCCGCGCATCGCCCATCTGATCACGCCGATCTTCTTCCGCGAGAGCGGGAGCGAGCGGATGTCGTTCGCAGAAATGGTTCGACGCCTTCACCCCACCGCGGCCCTCGGCGTCTCGCCGCGCAACGAAGCCGGCGAGCGATGGCTGCGTGAAGCCGATCGGGATGTGCGGCGTCGCGGATTCGGCGCGCCGTTCGGCCTGGAGCGCGAAGGCCGCTACGCGCTGGCGCTCGTCGGGATCCGCAGCATCGAATGGAGTGGCCGAGACATCCGCATCGGGTCGGGCGCGGGGATCATCGCCGAGAGCCGCCTCGAGCTCGAGTTCGAAGAGTTACGGCAGAAACGCGAGCAGGTGAAGTCACTCTTTGGCGTGGGCGCGGCGATCGAAGCCTGGACATGACCAATATCGAGCGCGCGCGTCGACTCGTCGAGAAGGTTCGCGATCTCGGCACTTCGGATTTCTGCGCGTGCGCCGGATCGCGCAACAGCCCGCTCCTCGCAGTGCTGGCGGATGTTCATGTCTTCTCTTTTGTGGACGAGAGATCGGCGGCGTTCTTCGCGCTGGGGCGCACGAAACTTCACGGGAATCCCGCGGCGGTCGTGACGACTTCGGGTACTGCGGTAGCCGAGTTGCTCCCGGCCGTCGTCGAAGCGTATTACTCCGCGTCGCCGCTCATCCTCATCACCGCTGATCGGCCGGCGCGTTTTCGCGGGAGCGGTGCGCCGCAGGCCATCGAACAGATCGGAATCTTCGGCCGATATGCGGCGACTGCGGTCGACGGCTGGGAGCGAAACACACCGTTGCACCTGAATATTGAATTCGACGAGCCGCTCATCGATGAGTGACCGGCCGCTCGTTCTGATCGGCGGCCTGGGCAACGGCGATCGCGATCGCGTCCGCGACTTTGCTTTGAAACTCAACGCGCCAGTGTATGCGGAGCCGCTGTCGGGACTTCGCGAGGACGCGGCCCTCGCGCCTCTTCTTCTGCGCAACGAGAGGATGCTCGCTCGAGCCGGCTTCACGCGCGTGATCCGCGCCGGCAACGTGCCGACGGTCCGCTTCTGGCGCGATCTCGACGAAAAGCTTCGCGATCTGCCGGTGGTCAGCTACAGCCGCCTTCCGTTTCGCGGATTGTCTCGCGGCGATGTGCACTCGCTCGACGATCTCCCGAACGCGAAACCGCTCGAGCGCGACGAGAGTCTCTTCAAGCGCGACCGCGAATGCGCCGACCGGCTCGAGCACATTCTCGATGTCGAGCCGGAGTCGGAGCTGGCTCTCTTGCGCAGCTTGTCACGCGATCTCCCCACCGGCACGCGCATCTACCTCGGCAACAGCCTGCCGGTGCGCGAGTGGGACCTCGTCGCGACGCGCGAGGATCGCCGATATGTGCTCGAAGCAAATCGCGGGGCCAACGGGATCGACGGTCAGCTCTCTACGTTTTTCGGGTGGTGCTCGCCGCCGGCGCTGAATGTCGCGATCATAGGCGACCTCACGACGCTGTACGATCTCAACGCGCCGTGGATCGTGTCGCAGCTCGATCCGGCGATCGACTTTCAGATCTACATCATCAATAACGGCGGCGGCCGGATCTTCTCGCGCGTTCCTTCGCTGCGCGTGCTCTCCGATGACGTTCGCGAGCGGCTGATCGAGAACACGCACACTCTCCGCTTCGAGCATTGGGCCGCGCTCTGGAATCTGCCTTACAACAATCGCGATTCCGGACGCGCGGTCATCGAGATCGTTCCCGACGCCGACGCCAGCCAGCGCGTCTGGCAGCGTTTCGATGAGCTGTGGGCATGATCGTCGCGCTGCACGGCTTTCTCGGCCGGCCGGCGGATTGGGATTTCCTGCACGATGCCGGCTTCGAGGTCGACGCGCGCGAGCTCGACGACATCCCGCGATCGGGGAACACGATCCTCGGCTACTCGATGGGAGGACGGCTCGCGCTGCACGCATTGCTCGATGGCGCGCGATACGAGCGAGCGATCATCGTGTCATCAGGTCTGGGCATCGAAGGCGAGCGAGAGCGCGTCGCGCGTCGCGAAGCGGATGAGAAGTGGGCACATCGTTTCGAAACGGAGGACTGGGAGACGGTGATGCGCGACTGGAACGCGCAGCCGCTCTTCGGCGGGCACGTGCGCGTGCGGCGCGAGCGCGATGACGACCGCAGCGGTGTCGTGAAAGCGCTGCGCGATTATTCGCCGGCAGCGTTGCCGCCGCTCGTTCCGCTCCTGCACGAAATCGACATCCCTGTCCTATGGATCGCCGGCGAGCGCGATACGAAGTACGTCGCTGAAGCAGAGCGCGCGGTCTCTCTGCTTCCTAAAGGAGAGCTCTGGATCTGTCCCGGCGCTGCGCATCGAGTACCGTGGGAGCAGCCGGACGCGTTTATCGCGCGGCTGCGGGCGTTGTTATAGTCTCGCCGCCATGGCTGCGCGCTGGAGCACGATCAAGAAGTTCGAAGACATCAAGTACGAACGCACCGGTGACGGGATCGCCAAGATCACGATCAACCGGCCCAAACTGCGCAACGCCTTTCGACCTCTGACCGTCGGCGAATTGAAAGAGGCATTCGACCTCGCGCGCGACGACGGGGAGATCGGTGTCGTCATCCTCACCGGCGAGGGATCCGAGGCGTTCTGCTCGGGCGGCGATCAGCGAGTGCGAGGGAAGGCCGGCTATGTCGATTCCAAAGGCATTCCACGTCTCAATATCCTCGATGTGCAGAAACAGATTCGCAGTCTGCCCAAACCGGTCGTGGCGATGGTTGCCGGATACGCGATCGGTGGCGGTCACGTCCTTCACGTCGTCTGCGATCTGACCATCGCCGCCGACAATGCGCGCTTCGGACAGACGGGACCGAAAGTCGGCTCGTTCGATGGCGGTCTCGGGTCGGCGTACCTCGCGCGAATCGTCGGCCAGAAGAAGGCTCGCGAGATCTGGTTCCTCTGCCGGCAGTACGACGCGAGAGAAGCGCTGGAGATGGGACTGGTCAACACTGTGGTGCCGCTCAAACAGCTCGAAAGGGAGACTCTGAAGTGGTGCCGGGAGATGCTGCAGCTCTCGCCGATGGCGCTGCGCTGTCTCAAGGCTGCACTGAATGCTGACTGTGATGGTCAGATCGGCCTTCTCGATTTCGCCGGCAACGCGACGCTTCTCTACTACCTTTCTGATGAGGCGCAGGAGGGGCGCAACGCGTATGTCGAGAAGCGGAAACCCGACTTCAAAAAGTTTCCGCGATTTCCGTGAGCGTCAAGGCCTGGCTGCTCGCGGCTCGGCCGAAGACTCTGTCGGCGTCAATTGCGCCTGTGCTCGTCGGTACGGGACTCGCGTTTCACATCAGGCATCGCGTGCCGTGGATCTATGCGGCTGACGCGTTGTTCAGCGCGCTGTTCATCCAGGTCGCGACGAACCTCATCAATGACGCGCTCGACTTCAAGAAGGGCACGGACACGTCCGAACGCCTCGGTCCGGTGCGTGCAACACAGGCCGGTCTGCTGAGTGCCAATGCCGTGATGCTCGGCGCATACGTGTGCCTCTTTCTGGCGGCGCTCCTCGGCGTTCCGTTGATCGTGCGCGGCGGGTGGCCGATCCTCGCCATCGGCATCGCTTCGATGATCGCCGCTTACGCCTACACCGGCGGTCCCTATCCGCTCGCGTATCACGGTCTCGGCGAATTGTTCGTGATGATCTTCTTCGGCATCGTCGCCGTGGGCGGAACGTATTACGTTCTGACGCTGCAGTACGCGATGGAGGCATTTCTCTGCGGCATCGCCATCGGCTCGCTCGCGGTCGTCATCCTGGCGATCAACAATCTGCGCGACATCGAAGGCGACCGCGCCAGCAACAAGAAGACCATCGCCGTGCGCCTCGGTGAAAGAGGAGCGCGGACCGAGATCGTGTTGTTCGTTGTCCTCGCCTATGTGGCGATTGCATTCGTTGCTCCGCTCGTGCTTCTCTCATTGCCACTGGCGATCGTGCTGATCGTGCGCGTCTATCGCAGCAGCGGTCGCGAGCTGAATCGCTGTCTGGCGATGGCGGGCGCTCTCGAGATGGTTTTCAGTCTGCTGTTTCTCGTCATATGTGGATTCACCGGTACACGCTGACGCCGAAACGCGCGCTCAGCGGCATTGCCACATCGGGGCCGCGAGTCGGCGCGCTGATTCGTGTCGGCGATGGCTTCGCCGATGTGCATCCGTGGCCCGAACTCGGCGATGCAACGCTCGACGAACAGCTCGCGCGGCTTGCGCGTGGCGAGACGACGCCGATCACAGCACAGGCGCTGGAGCACGCTCGAATCGACGGCGCGGCGCGCAGCCGCGGCCAGTCGCTCTTCGACGGTCTCGAGATTCCGGCCAGTCATTGGCCCGGGAACGATCCGCCGCCCCCGTTCGACACCGCGAAAATCAAGGGTGCCAGCGATCTTCCGCCTCGTGTTCGGTTGCGCATCGATTTCAACGCCACGCTGCAGCCGGGTGAGTTCGAGCGCATCGCCGCAAGTCTTCCGCGTGAGCGGATCGATTTTGTCGAGGATCCGTGTCCCTACGACGGAGAGACGTGGAACCGACTGCGCGGACGAACCGGCCTGCGGCTCGCGCTCGATCGAGGAGAGGCGCGCGACGGCGTCGATGTCCTGGTCGTGAAACCGGCTGTGCAAGCGATGCCGGTCGCGCCGCTCGAAATCGTCGTCACCTCCTACATGGATCACGCGCTCGGACAGATGACCGCCGCGTGGGTCGCGGCAGCGAACGCGCAGCGCGTCAGTCGTCGATGCGGACTCTTCACGCACGTTCTGTTCGAGAGCGATCCTTTCTTTGAACGCATCCGCGCGAATGGCGCGTATCTTCTTCCACCGGAGGGAACCGGCTTCGGGTTCGATGATCTGCTGGAGAGTCTCCCGTGGACGAAGCTCGCGTGATCGATTTCTCGAGTGACGAGACGCACCTGCTCCTCAATCCGCGGTTGCCCGCGGATGATCATCGCGGGTTGGAACGACTGGCCGCTGAAGCTCCGTTGCTCCGCGGTCACGTCTGGATGGCGACGTCGGGAACGACCGGCGCGCTTCGTCTGGTCGCTCTGTCGAAGAAAGCGATCCTCGCATCGGCCCAGGCGGTGAATCGCCATCTCGACGCCTCCGCGCATGACGTGTGGCTCTGCGTTCTGCCGGCCTTTCACGTCGGCGGCCTCGGAATCTATGCGCGCGCCTCGCTGACTGGCTCGCGCGTAGTCGCATCGGCGTGGGATGCGCGACAATTCATCCGAACGATCACCACGGAAAACGTGACGCTGGCGTCCCTCGTCCCCGCTCAGATTCGTGACCTCGTCGCGATCGGCGAGCATGCGCCGCCGCCGCTGCGCGCGATCGTCGTCGGCGGAGGAGCGCTTCCGCCGAGCGCCTATGCTGCTGCGCGTGCGCTTGGGTGGCCGGTCCTTCCGAGTTACGGGATGACCGAGGCGTGTTCGCAGATCGCGACGGCGAAGGGCGATTCTTCCGAGTTGAAGATCCTCTCCCACATCGAGGTCCGCGTCGATGCCGGCGAGCGGCTTGCCTTTCGTGGTCAGTCGCTTCTGACCGGTTACGCATTCTTCGATCCTGCGGGCCGCGCTGCGTTCAGCGATCCGAAGGTCGACGGCTGGTTCGTGTCCGAAGATGCCGGCGCGGTGGAAGGCGATACGCTGCGCGTTTTCGGCCGCGTGGGCGAGTTCGTGAAGATCGGCGGCGAGTCGGTCGATCTGGCCAGGCTCGATGCCATTCTCGACGGTCTGCGACATGACATCGATGCGGCGCTCGTCGCCGTCGCAGACGATCGGCTGGGAAGCGTCATTCATCTGGCGACGACTTCGGATGAGAGCGCGGATCTCGTCAGCGCATTCAACGCACAGGTTCTGCCATTTGAAAGAATCCGTGCGGTGCGGCGTGTCGGCACGATCCCACGCTCTCCTCTCGGCAAACTGTTGCGCTCCAGACTCGTGGCGGAGCTCCGATGACCGACGTGTTCCTGACGATCCTCGGCATCGCGATTCCGTCGGTGGTCATTGTCGCTGCCGTCCATCGCTGGATCGAGCGGGTGCCGTGGCGGATCGCTGCGCTCCTTCTGGCGATCGTTTTTCTCTTCACCGCACGCGGCGTATTCACTCCGAATATGCCCCTGCCGCTCGATGAGGTCATGCGCGGATACCCGTACTACGGAATTTTCGGCGTCGATCAATCGAAAAACTACCTGACGAACGATACGGTGAAGCAGATTCTCCCGTGGATGCACGTCGTGCGCGAGCAGTTTGCGCGCGGTCGCGCGCCATTGTGGGATCCGTATCTCTTCTGCGGCTATCCGCTCCTCGGCAACGGCCAGTCGGCGCCGTTCTCGCCGGTCTTCCTGATGACGCTGTTTGTACCGCTGCCGAAGCAGATGGTGGCCATGGCCGCCCTGAAGCTCTTCGTGGCGCTGCTTTTCGGTTTCTTATTGATCCGTCGTGAAGGCGCGTCTGACGCCGCGGCAATCTTCGGCAGCCTGTTGTTCGCGTTCGCCATCTTCAACAACGCGTTCTTGTATTACCCGATGACAGCGGTCACGCTGCTTCTGCCTGCTGCCGCCTATGCGGTTCTGCTTTGCTTGCGGCGGCCGGCTGGGGCGCCGATTGTCCTTACAGCAGTCGTCGTTGCTTCGCTGCTCGCCGGCGGCCACCCCGAGAGTGTCTTCCACGTCGCAGTGGCCGTCCTCGTTCTCGTGATCATCGAAGCGATCGCGCCGCAATGGGATGCGAAGCGATTCGGGTTGCGCGATCTGATGCGCGTCATCGTGGCAGCGCTACTGGGAGTCATCATTGCCGCGCCCGCGTGGGTACCTGTCCTCGAGCAGGCGAGGGTCAGCCTGCGGGTGCTTTCGTTGAAGACGGTGAACGCTGGCGGACGCTTTCCGGCGACGGCATTGTGGGCGATGGTGAATCCCGATGGCTTCGGCAATCCGGCTCACGGGAATTACGGCTGGATCTTGTCGTACACGCACGTCGCGTCGCTGTACGTGGGACTCATGGCGATGGTGCTGTTTCCTGCGGCTCTGCTCTCGCCGCGCGCACGACTGCGCGATCGGCTGCTCGCGGCGGCCGCGATTGTGTTCTTGCTGGTCTCGCTGAACTGGACCTTTCTGGCGCGGCTCGCTTATGCCGTGCCGCCGTTCTCCTGGATCGCGCACGATCGGCTTCGATTCGTGTTCTGCTTCTTTACCGGCTTCGTGGCGGCGCGAACAGTCTCACGAATGCGGAACTGGGACGTCGCCATCGCGCTCGTGTCGACGGTCATCGTGCTGCCGCTGGCCCTATACGTGTTCGTCAAGATGTATGGACAGACACTGACCGCCGTTTCTGCCACCGGCATGATCTGCCTGAGTGTGTTTTGGATCGCCACTTTCTTACGCAGAGATCGTGCCGCTCTGTTTGCATGCGCCCTCACGGCGATCGAGCTGTTCGTATTCACACTCGACTACAACGCGGTGACGGATCGGCGCTACTACGCCCCGCGAGTGCCGATCATCGACGCTTTGCATCGCTTTGCCTCTACGGCGCCGTCGGAGCCATTTCGTGTCCTGGGACTCGACTGGGTACTTCTGCCAAACGCCGCCGCACAATACGGCCTCGAGGATGTGCGGGGGAGCGACCCGATGGAGTGGAGCGACTACGTGCGCTTTTTTCGTGTCGCGGAAGTGAAGGATGCATCAATCGACGTCAAACGCATCGCCGATCCGACGCACATTGCAATCGATTTTCTCAACGTCCGATATCTGCTTACCGTCCCTCATTCGAACCTCGGCGGTAAGTGGCAGCTTCTCTATAGCGGGATCGACGGCGAGCTCTATGAGAACAACAATTTCATCGCGCGATTTTTTGTGCCCCGCCTATTGAGGCGCGTGCAGAAGAACGAATGGGAGCGCGAGCTTTACGCGTCGACGGACTTTCAGGAGACGCCCCTGGTCTATGGGCGCGATCTACCACCCGTCATCGCGAATCCACCCGATGCGACGGTGACCTGCCGCGCACTGACACCGACCGAGTTCCGGCTGCGCGTGGCTACGCCGCGGGCCGCTCTGGTCGCGTCGAGCCAGCCGGCGATGCGCTGGTGGGATGTGCGGGTGAACAAGCAACCTGTTCATCCCGTTCGAGTGAATGGCGCCTTCCTCGGCTTCTGGGTGCCGGCGGGAGTATCGGATGTGTCCGTCAAATACCGTCCTGTGCGGTATCGAATCTCGGTTGGGCTCGCTGTCATTGCTATGGTCGCGCTCGCGGCTATCTCACGTTTCTCCCGTGGAATAGCAGCGTAGGCAAGGTCGTTCTCGTGGGTCCCCAACGGGCAAAGGATCATTCCAAACTCGGCCGTAACATCAACGAAGAGAAGTATTTGCATCTGCGGAGGGCCTTGGAATAACACGGTAGGACGGCAGGTTCTACTAGTTCCCGGCGCAAAGTTGACAACGTGGCGGGCGGGAACCTACAATCACCGGTCCTCGACAGCGCAAGCGGTAGGATCTTTTAACTCCACAAAACGATGAAGTTAGCGGTTCCGGGTCAACCGGAATGGGTTCGCTGCGTGAGCGGAAACATTTCGCTTGACACGGACGGGGGGGTCTGGCAAATTGGCCGCCCTTTCGACGAAAAGTCGGTTCTTTGACAACTGAATAGGATAGCAAGACAGACAACGTGATTCCTTTCGAGACTCAGTTGCGCGCGAGTATTGTGTGCAGCGATCTCAAAAGAACCAAAGTTCGTTTTCAATAAACGAACCGAATAACAAGAACATCAGTCGTTACAGACTGATTCAGAGCATCAGACTCCAATTTGCTCGCAAGAGCGAACGGTTAAACTGGAGAGTTTGATCCTGGCTCAGAATGAACGCTGGCGGCGTGCTTTACACATGCAAGTCGAGCGAGGCGGCCCGCAAGGGTCAGTCGAGCGGCGAACGGGTGAGTAACACGTGGATAACCTGCCCAGAGGTGGG
>DASXRT010000234.1:0-3532 GCA_036506455.1 Thermoanaerobaculia bacterium | reverse complement strand
ACGACCGAGGCCGACCTGGTTCTCGTCGCGACTCGCGATGCGGTCGATTACGACATCGATCTGTTTCGCCGTCGTCTCACACAAGGCCCTTACGCAGCGGCTATGCATCTCGCCTGGCGCGTCGAGTCGGCGGAAGGTTTTCTCTCGAACTTCGTTGGCAATGATCGGCTGCCGGCCGCGCTCGGAACCACGAAGGACCTGAACACAGACGATCGCACGCTGATCGAATTCGGCTTCGGGCGTTCCGTCGGCGATCGCGGGCGTTTCGATCTCAATCAACTCATCGCGTTCTCACGCGGTGCAGGGACACACCGCCCATCGCACGTCCTCGGAACGGTGAACTGGCGCGAGGTGGAGCTGAACCGCTGGCACGATCCGTCGTATGAGCTCTCGCCGCTGGAGACCGATGAACAGGTGCGATCGCGCGCGGAGTTCACGAACCTCTACGACGGCGACAACTTCGCCGGCGCGCTGTCGCTGTGGGAGAAGGAGCCGTTCGCGCCGGTCAACAGCACGGAGCTCTCGCGGATCGCCGAGGTGCTCGCGGAGGCGGGCCGCGAGGATGCGATTCCGCTGGTGGATCGCCTTCGGCCGCAGGAACCGACCGAGGCGGACGCGCTGCTCGCGCGCGTCAGGCTTCGTCAACAGCGATACGCGGACTCCGCCGCGGCGCTCGAGCGGGCATTGGTGCGCTATCAAGCGGACCCACGGCCGGACATGAACGTGATGGGACACGCGCTCGACACTGCGGCGTCGCTGGCGCGCATCGATCACCGCCTGGCGCCCCACATATTCGATCTCCTGTCGAAGCCGTTCAGCACTGGCCAGTGGGGCGATACGCGAAAGATCTACCGGATCCACGTCGCACACGCCGGCGAAGGCTGCGGCCCGCGGACAGTTGCTGCATTGCGCGCGATGGAGCCCGACTTTCCCTGGGCTTACGATTTACTGAAGGTCCGCCGCCAGTGCTACGCCGCGGCGCACGTCGGCGCGCTCGCGAAACGCGCGAACGAAGAGTGGAAAGAGTTCACCGATGCGGAGCCGCAGTCGCTCAGTCCCCGATAGCTTTCTTGATCTTTTTCAGATCGTCGATGAAGCGCTGCGTCTCGGCTTTCCGCGCCTCGTCCGATGGCGCCCGCAGAATCGATGATGGATGCACAGTGGCAGTCACCAGCGGCGCGAGCGGCGACGGCACGAAGGTCCCGCGCTGCGTGCTCACTTTGAATTTCGGCCCGATCACTGCCTGTGCTGCCGTCGATCCGAGGCAGATGATGGCGCGAGGTTTCACCACGTTGATCTCGGCTTCGAGCCAGGGACGGCATGCGCGGATCTCGATCGCGTTCGGCTTCTTGTGAATGCGCTTCTTGCCGCGCGGCTCCCACTTGAAATGCTTCACCACATTCGTGACGTAAACCTTCGAGCGGTCGATCCCTGCTTCGACCAGCGCCCTGTCGAGTAATCCTCCCGCGGGTCCGACGAATGGACGACCTTTGAGATCTTCGTAATTGCCGGGCTGTTCGCCGATGAACATGACCGTCGACGTCTGCTTTCCCTCGCCGAAGACTGTCTGAGTTCCGGTCTTCCAGAGGTCACAGGCGGTGCAGCCGGCCGCCGCGACCTGCAACTTCTTGATCGTCGGCCGGGACGGGACGAACCGTGCCGCGGTGTCGTCTTCGTCTGATGGTTTTCTCATGATTTCCAAAACAAGCAGTGCCCGAGCCAACCTACATTCCTCTCATGCTTGGAAGACTCAGTGTGGCGCGGCCGACTGCGGCCGCGCGCGCCACACTCAAGGCGAGGGTGAACGACGTTCACTCGCAGCTCAACGCGACATATGTCGCGGAAATCGTGTCACCGAGGTCGATCGATGAGCTGCAGGCGATCATCCGCAAGGCCGGTCGCCGGCCGATCTGCGTCGCCGGTGGCCATCATGCGATGGGCGGTCAGCAGTTCGCCTCGGATGCCACGCTGATCGACATACGCGGAATGAATCGCGTCCTGGGGTTCGACAGCGTGAATGGAATCATTGAAGTCGAGAGCGGTATCGAGTGGCCGGAGCTGGTTGCATTCCTGAGAAACACTCCCTGGGGAATCCGGCAGAAGCAGACAGGCGCCGACCGGCTGACGCTGGGCGGCTCGCTCGGTGCGAACGCACACGGCCGCGGACTGCAATTCAAACCGATCGTCGGCGATGTGGAGTCATTCACGATGATCGACAGCGGCGGCAGTCGCGTCGAATGCAACAGGACGAATCATCGCGATCTATTCTCATTGGCAATTGGCGGATATGGTTTATTCGGTGTGATCGCTTCTGTGCGGCTTCGCCTGGCGCCGCGGCGAAAAGTCGAGCGCATCGTCGAGGTGCAGGACGTCGATCGCATCATGGAGGCGTTCGCAAGCCGGATCGCCGGAGGTTTCCTCTATGGCGATTTCCAGTTCGCGATCGACGCGCGCTCCGAGAAGTTTCTTCACTGCGGCGTTTTCTCGTCCTACCGACCAGTGAGCGATTTGACACCGATCCCGCCTGACCAGGTGGAATTGCAGGAAGAGGACTGGCACAAGCTTCTTCTGCTGGCGCACATCGACAAGACTCACGCCTACAACCGCTACGTCGACTATTACCTCGGCACATCGGGGCAGATCTACTGGTCGGACGAGCATCAATTGAGCATCTATCCGAATGACTATCACCGCGCCGTTGACGCTACGCTGAACGCGCCGAATCCTGCTACGGAGATCATCACAGAGATTTATGTTCCGCGCGAGCGGCTGGCGGATTTCATGGCCGAAGCGCGCGACGACTTCCGGCGTCACAACGTGAACGTGATCTACGGAACCGTGCGCCTGATCGAGCGCGACGACGAGACGTTCCTGCCCTGGGCGACACAGCCGTACGCGTGCATCATCTTCAACCTGCACACGGAGCACACCTCTCAAGGCATCGCGCGGACATCGGAGGCGTTTCGTCGCCTCATCGACATGGCGATCACGCGGAACGGCAGCTACTTTCTTACGTACCATCGCTTCGCGCGTCGCGATCAGATCGAGGCGTGTTATCCGCGGTTCGCTGAGTTCCTGCGCGAAAAGCGGCGTTTTGATCCGCACGAGCGTTTTCAAAGTGCCTGGTATCGACATTACAAAGCGATGTTTGCAGCATGAAGGACGGACCGAGCAGCACCGCACTTCTCGTGGCCAGCGGCGTAGCGTTTCAGTCGACGCATCCGCGTTTCGGCCATCTCGTTCCTGCTGACGCGGGAGACCTGGCGCGCCACTTCGTCGCTGCGGCTGGACGGCGCGTGTGGTCGGGCTCATCGAGACTCGATCGGCTCTTAGTCGCGGCCCAGGAGCGTCTGACCGTTCCTGGCATTACGCTGCACTACGTCCTGCGTAAACGGTACATCGAGGATCTGGCACGCGCAGCGATCGTCGACGGATTCCGTCAGCTCGTCGTCGTGGGCGCGGGTCTGGATACGTTGGCGCTGCGCCTGTCGCACAGAGTGCGCGCGGTCGAGATCGATCACCCGGCGACGCA
>DASXRT010000233.1:0-8997 GCA_036506455.1 Thermoanaerobaculia bacterium | reverse complement strand
CTCGCTTTCCTCGGCCCCGACGGAAAAGTCATTCGGGAATTGAAAGGCGAAGTACAGGCTGAAGCAGCAAAACCGCGCGAACTAAAAGGTGGAACGCCGCCGCCCGCGCCACCGGAGGAAAAGAAAGAGGCGATCAAATCCGAAGGTGGGACAGCCGAAGAAAATCCGCCGACCGAAAAGAAAGAGGGCGAAGAAGAAGAGGAAGGCGACAAGCTCGCGGACATCACGAACGGGCACAATCGCGTGTCGTGGAACTTGCGTTATCCGAACGCGAAGAAGTTCACAGGCATGATCTTGTGGGCCGGCAGCACGACGGGACCGAAAGTGTTGCCTGGAACGTACACGGCGCAACTGACCGCCGGCGATCAGAAAGTCACCGTGCCGTTCGAGCTGCGGCAGGATCCGCGCACATCGGCGTCGGCCGCCGATCTGAAAGCGCAGTTCGATTTCGTGAAGTCCGTTTACGACAAGCTATCGGAAGTCAATGGCCAGATCACGCGGATTCGCGAGGTGCGAAAGGCGTTGACGGATCTCAAGAAGAGCGCGTCCAAGCCGGTCGCCGATGCCGCGAAAGAGCTCGATAAGAAGATGACGGCTGTCGAGGAGACGCTGTACCAGACGAAGAACAAGAGCTCGCAGGATCCGCTGAACTATCCGATTCGTCTCAACGACAAGCTCGCCGGCGTTGCCGACTCGGCATCGGCGGGATCGTTCGCGCCGACAGAACAGCAGGTGGCGGTGCGCGACGAGCTCGTGAAACTGATCGATGCGCAACTGGCGACGCTGAAGGCGATCTGGGATGCGGATCTGCCCGCGTTCAACAAACTGGTGAAGGAGCAGGACGTACCAGCGGTGAAATGAGTCCACGTCATCCTGAGCGCCCCTTCGCTGCGCTCAGGGCAGGCTCCGAGCGCGAAGGACCTCGGTGGCTCTCGGCCGAGTTTCTTCGCCGTCTCCGCGGCTCAGAATGACGTGAGTTTCTCGCTCTCCTCTTCCAGCGCCTTGTTCGCCTCGCGCGAAAGGCGGCCGAACGGTTCCCACTTCACCTTCCCCCGTTCGATCTTCCACGTGCCGGCGACGAAACCGTCGACGAGAAATGCAGCGGGGATCGCGAGGTTCGCCGTGAACATGCGCTGGCGATACTCCTCCGGCACGACGCGCGTCCGATCGATATGGCCGAGGAGGAGGTTGTCGTATTCGGGGAGGAAGCGGACCGGCGCGTCGACATCCTCGTCGGGACGCGGTGCTTTCGGCAGATCGAAGAGCTCCTTGCCGCGTTCATCGGTGAACGTCACGAGTTTCGGCCGGAGCGCGTCGAACGATTCGCGCAGGCCGCGCAGACCGGACCATGTTTGCATGTCGTTGATCGACGCCGGCCCGAACGCAGCGAGATACCGCAACACGAGCGCCTGGGGATCAGGAGGATCGATTGGATCCTCGAAGAGTTTGAACACCGCCGCCGACGAATATCCCCACTGCGCATCCGCCGGGACCTGAATCAGCGGCAGATGCATCCTCACCGCGTACGCAATCGCGCGCTCGTCGCCTTTGCCGACATACTTGCGAAACTCGTCGAAGGTGTGCGGCTCTTTGAAGAACGATCGGGCGTCCGCCACCACGCGATCGACATCGATGCCGCTCGTCCGACCGCGCAGGGCGACGAACGCCAGCATCGGCTGCAGCGTCGTGCGCAGCTTCACGTAATCGCGGCGACTGACGAAGTGCAGCGTGCCGCGCATCATCGTGGCGCGGACGACGTCGCCGCGCTCGATCGAGCGGATGAGATCCTCTCGGCGAAATCCCTCGACCCGCGCCGAGAGACCGATGAATGGAGGCCGCGGCAGTTGCGCCTGCATCCCGGCGAGCTTCTCGATCGCCGCCAGCGGCTTCATCTTCTTCCGCTCCAGCAGGAACTGCCGCGCAAGCGTGGCGCGATTCAGAGCGCGGCGCGAGAGTGTGCCGGAGCGTTCCACGGCGGCGGATCGTAACATTGGCGTATGCGCGGGAAGTTGATCGTTCTTCTCATGCTGCTCATGAGCGTATCGGACGCATCCGCGCGGCTGGTCGTGATCAGCGAGGACTTTCTACTCTTCTGGTCCGCGGGCTTCGCTGATTACTCGCCGCTGAATCGAGACATGGATCTGCAATCCGGCATTCGCCCTTTACCACCCGAGGTCGGGACAGGGATGGGATTCTTCATCTCGGGAAACAACCGCTCCGACGATCTCTTCATGTTTCTCACGCGGCTCGTCACCGCGCTTAAGGGAATCGTCCCGAACCGGAGATACGAAGTGGTCTTCCGTAACCTGCTCGCGGCGGATGCGCATTACCGGCTGAATCTCGACAAGGGCAATCAGGCCACCGGAGGACCTGCGGGCACCGTCGCCGGCAACATCTCCACCGGCTCATCGAACTGTTCCGACGGCGCGCCGTTCCAGACGATCGAGCGAGTGCACACGCACACGTTCGACGTCACATCGGACGCCGGTGGAAATCTCTGGCTGCTGATCGGCACCGACTCCGGTTTCGAAGGCCGGACCTCGCTCTATTACCAGTCGATCACTGCGACGTTGGCGCCCGTGCCTTGAATGCATTCCACGAACGCAGCGTCGCTTCGGCGATCGGCCGGATCTTCGCGAAACCTTCGCGCGCGTCGGCAGTCGGCGCCGCGTCCGCACCATCGATCGCAGTGGCGAGCCTCTGCAGGGCCGAGTCGATGAATCGCAGACTCGTCGTGCTCCGTGGCGCCAGCCACCACTGCTCTTCCGGTGCGATGTCCGCGATCTCGCGCAGAGGTTTCTTCGCCTCTTCGTCGGGGAGTTTCTTCATCAAAGCTTCGGCATCGGTGAGAGCCCCGTGCACTGCGGCCCGCGTCTCCTCGATCTGCTTCGCCAGCGCAAACTGCTCCGCGTACGCAGATGCCGGCAGCTTGATTCGCGGATCAGGCGCGACGACGAGCGGCTGCGTGAATCGTTGTCCGCTCACGGTGAGAGCAATCGTGTAGTTGCCGGGTGGCGCCCAGACTCCATCGGCATACGCGCCGCGCTTCGCGGTGTCGAGCGAAACCGGCGCCGGATAACGCAGCGGCCAGATGAAACGATGCATTCCCGGAGTGGTCGACAGCGTCGAAGGAGGTTCGAACCACTCGGGAGCGACGCGTAACTTCGCGGGGTCTGGTTTGGGCGGAGCATCGCTGCTGGTGTAACGGCGGACCAGTTGACCCTTGTCATCGAGAATGTCGAGAGTAATGATCCCTGGAGAAGGTGGCATGACGTAGTCGATGTACGCGCCGTTCGGTGGGTTCTCCGCCAGCGGCTCGTCCATCGGCATCGGCGTACCGGTGAACCCGGCAGGCCGAAAACGGATCGCGGTCGCTGGTTTGAAGAGGAACGCGTCGCCGGTGACGGTCTGACGCAACGGTGAGACGTCGTCGAGAATCCAGAACGCGCGACCGTGTGTGGCGATGACGACGTCGTTGCCGTTCACGTCGATGTCGCGCACCGATGTCACCGGCAGATTTAGTTGCAACGGCTGCCAGTGATCGCCGTCATCGAAGGAAACGTAGACCCCTTTCTCGCTTCCGGCGTACAGAAGACCTCTGCGAAGCGGATCCTCGCGGACGACGTTCACAAATGTCTCGATGCCGCTCGCCGCGAGCTGCCACGTCTTTCCGCCGTCGTGCGTGCGGTAGATGTACGGGCGAAAGTCGTCGAGGCGATGGCGATCGATCGCCGCATACGCGATCTCGGCATCGAAATGCGATGTCTCGATGATGCCGACCTTCGACCACGCCGTCAGCGCCGGCGGCGTGATGTTCTGCCAATGCGCACCCTCGTCGCGCGTGCGCCAGATGAGACCATCATCGGTGCCGACCCACAGATCGTGATCAGAAAGCCGTGACGGCGCGATCGCATAGATCACGCCGAGCCGGGGACCGCCCGGCTTCAGCGCCGCTGTCGTCGGATCGAGATTCGGCGGCGCGCCCGGATCTTCGCGCGTCAGATCGGGACTGATGATCGCCCAATGCTTTCCGCCATCTTCCGTTCGAAACAATCGCTCATTCGAAAAATAGAGAACGCGCGGATCGCGGCGGGAGAAGACGAGCGGCAGTGTCCACGTCCGGCGATCCCTGCTCGGATACGCGAGCGTCGGATCGATCGACTGTGTCTGATGCGTGCGCACGTCGAGCTTCTCCACGCGACCGCCGTACAGAATGTCGTGATCCTTGGGATCGGGAGCGATGTTGTCGCTCTCGCCGCCTGCGGTGATCTCGCGGAAATCGGTGATGTTGATTCCGTCATGATTGTTCGTGCGACTCGGCACAGCAGCCGCACCCGAATCCTGCTGCGATCCGTAGACCCAGTACGGAAAACGGTTGTCGGTGCTGACGTGGTAGAACTGACCGGTCGGCTGGTTGTACCAGGAGCTCCATGTCCCGCCGCCGTTGATCGACACGACGGTTCCCTGATCGACGCCGAGGATGCGACGGTCGGGATGATGGGGATCGATCCAGAGTTGGTGATAGTCATCGCCGCCCGGCGCACCCTTCACCGGGGCCCACGTTTTCCCGGCATCGTCGGAACGATAGAGATTCACGTTGCATGAATAGACGACGTCGGCGTTCTTCGGTTCGACGGTGATGCCGCCGAAGTACCAGCCGCGCGACCAGATGCGCGTATCGGATCCGACACGCGTCCACGTTGCGCCGCTGTCGTCGGAGCGATACATCCCGCCCGCTTCGGCGTCGACGATCGCATAGACGCGCTCCGGTTTCGAGGGCGCGACGGCGATCCCGATTCGTCCCGGTTTCGACGTCACGTGCAGCTCCGTCCAGTTGTCGCCGCCGTCGGTCGATTTGAACAATCCGCTGCCCGGTCCGTTCGATGGCGGATAGACGCTCCACGGCGTGCGTCGCGTCTGCCACAGCGCCGCGTAGATGACGCGCGGATTGCCGGGCTCGAATGCGAGGTCGATCGCGCCGCTGTCGCTGTCGTTCCTGGAAAGAATTCTCCTCCACGTCTTGCCGCCGTCGCTGGATCGGAACACGCCGCGCTCGGCATTCGCAGCGTATGGATGCCCGAGGGCAGCGACGTACACGAGATCGGGATTGTCGGGATGAATGATGATCCGTCCGATCTGCTGCGAATCGGCGAGACCGATGTGCGTCCACGTCTTTCCGCCGTCGGCCGACTTGTACATGCCGTCGCCCTGCGCGATGTCCGAGCGCATGTCCGCTTCGCCCGACCCGACGTAGATGATCTTCGGATTCGAACCGGCGACGGCGAGCGCGCCGATCGATCCGATCGGCTGCGAGTCGAAAATCGGGACCCATGTGCGGCCCGCGTCATTGGTCTCCCACACTCCGCCGTTCACGCTGCCGAAGTAGAAATGTTCCGGCTCACCGGCGACGCCGCTGACAGCGAGGACGCGCCCAGCGCGGAAGGGTCCGATCATTCGCCAGTGCAAATCCTCAAAAAGCGAAGGATCGACCGCGGAGAACGCGCTGGTGGACAGAAGAAACAGCAAGATCACAAGCCGATGCATGCGGGAGAAAGTATCATTCCTTTTCCCAAAAGGAGCCTTGCATGAAATCCACGATCGCCATCGTATTAACACTCTTCGCCGTCGCTGCGTTCGCCGACGACAAAACTCAAGGCCCGACTCTCCCCACCGCCGGCACGCCCGCGCCGTCATTCACGCTTCCCAATCAGGAAGGAGAAAAGGTCAGCCTCGACCAATACCGCGGCAAATGGGTGGTCCTCTATTTCTACCCGAAGGACTTTACGTCCGGTTGCACGCTCGAGGCGCACAACTTCCAGCGCGACCTCGACAAGTACACCGCCGCGAACACCGCGGTCCTCGGCGTCAGCATGGACAGTCCCGAGTCGCACAAGCAGTTCTGCGCGAAAGAAGCGCTGAACTTCAAGCTGCTCGCCGATACCGATAAGAGCGTCTCGACGAAGTACGGCACGACGATGGAGTACAACGGCCAGACCTACGCCGCGCGCAATACGTTTCTCATCGATCCGAAGGGCGTGATCCGGAAGGTGTACGCGAAGGTGAAGCCCGCCGAGCACAGCGAACAGGTGCTCGCGGATCTGGCGGAATTGCAGAAGGGGAAAGGGTAGATCCTTCTCCCTCCGAGAGAAGGATCAAATCTTCACATGCGCAAATTCGCTGCGGTCCTTCTATGTCTTTTCCCTGCGCTTCTCAGTGCGCAAGATCTCGTCACCGATCTCCGCGAGCTGTGCGATCACATCGGCGGCCGCGTCAGCGGATCTCCGGCCAGCGCCCGGGCGGCGGAGTGGGCGGTGCAGAAATTCCGCGAGGCCGGCGCCGACAGCGTTCGCGTCGAGACCTACACGCTCCCGGCGTACTGGCGATCGGGCAGCGCGAGCGCGAGTTGCCTCTCACCCTCGAAGTTCCCTCTGCGCATCGCTGCGGCTCCGCTGACGGCATCGACACCTGGGACCATCGAGGGGACGCTCGTCGATTTCGGCGGCGACGTTGGCAACGCGAAGGGAAAGATCGGGTTCGTGCGCAGCGACATCATGAAATCGCTCGACGATCTCTTCGGCGATTACATGCGCATCAACGGTCTCATGGAGACGGCGAAGAAGAGCGGCGTCCGCGCCTTGCTGCTCGAGTCTTCCCAGGCGCGCGAGCTACTCTACCGCCATCCGATGAGCCTCGACGGCACCGTCGCATCGACGCCGGTCGCGATCGTTGCGCATGATCAGGCCGAGCGCCTCGCGCGTCTGATGAGCGAAGGCAACGTCCGAGTGCGGCTGAGCCTCGACAATGACATCGTGAAGAGCGTGACGGAGCGCAACGTCATCGCCGAGATCCGCGGCAACGATTCGCCCGACGAAGTCGTCATCATCGGTGCGCATCTCGATTCGTGGGATATGGGCACCGGCGCGCTCGACAACGGCGTCAACGTGGTCACGGTCATCGATATCCTGCGGCAGATGAAAGCTTCCAGCCGGCGACCGAAGAGGACGATCCGTTTCGCGCTCTTCACCGGCGAAGAGCAGGGCATGATCGGCTCGAAGGAGTACGTCCGCGCGCATCTCGGCGAGATATCGAAAGTGGCGATGATGCTGGCGATCGACATCGGCTCGGGCAAGACGACCGGATTTTTTCTGAATGGACGCGAGGAGCTTCGCAAAGACGTGGAAGAAGCGCTGCTTCCGTTCTATCCCGATCCGAAATCGCAGTCGAATGCGCCGGACGCAATCGACGGAACCGACAACTTCGACTTCCTTCTCGCCGGCGTGCCGAACCTCGTCGCCAATCAGGACCCCGTTCCCTACCTGCCGGAGTATCACGCCGAGTCGGACACGTTCGACAAGGTCGATCAGAAGCAGGCGAAAGAAAACGAGGTCATGTACGCGGCCGTGCTGTGGCAATTCGCGAACGCGGCGCAGCGCGCGCCGCAGCAAACGCGCGCCGAAGTGACGAAGCTGATCGCGGACACGCATCTCGAAGATCAGATGAGAGGATTCCAGCAGTGGGAAGAGTGGGCCTCGGGTCGTCGCGGCGTTCGGTGACACTGCTACAATCAATCATGCGGCGTTTCATCGTGTTGGTTCTCTGCACGGTGAGCAGCTCCGCTTTCGCCCAAACCTCTTCCTTTCAACTGCACATGTTCATCTCCGCGCGCACGATCTACGTGAAGTCGCCGCCGTCGTGGACGCAGGGTGGATTCGGACGGTTCGATGTCGGCGCGAACACGATTGATCGGCATCGCACGGTCAATCTTCAGGTCGCGCAGCTCGGGTTCGACTGGACGCCGGCGCGGTGGCTGTTGCTGCACGCTGACGGCGTCGCGCGCCATGAGCCGTCGGGAACTGTCGGCAAACGCGCCGGGATCGTGCAGGCTTACGCAGACCTCTTCACCGAACATCTGCGCTTCCGCGCCGGGTCATTCTGGCTGCCGACATCGCGCGAGAACATCGATCCGCTCTGGACCTCGCGGTACACGATCACCTTCTCCGCCCTCAACACCTGGATGGGAGAAGAAGTGCGGCCCCTTGGCGCCGATCTGCAGTTCTCGCCGAACTTCTACTTCACGGTCGGAGCGACCGCATTCCGTGGAAACGACACGATGGGAACCGTGCTGGCCGGTCGGGGATGGGTGTTCGGCAACCGGCTCTCCGTTTATGACGAGAACATCGCCGTGCCGCCGCCCGATGACATCACGAAAGCGATCGGCCGCGACCTCGACAGCCGAAACGGCTACTCCGAGCGCGTTCGCGTTTCGCTTCCGGAGCGGGCCATGTTGCAGTTCACACACGTCGACAATCGCACGGAGATTCGTCCCGCACCTGCACCCGAGATTCCGTGGTTGACGAAGTTCAACATCGTCGGAGGCGAGATCGGAACAACGTCGCCGAATACTCTTGCCGCGGAATGGATGTCGGGCGACACCACGCTCGCCTTCCCGGGCGGCACGTTCACGCTGGACTTCGACACCGCTTACGTACTCGTATCACACAAGAAGGGACACGATCGCTGGACCGCTCGCGTCGAGCGTTTCTCGACTCGGTCACACAGGCGCCGTACGAACGACGACAGTCGTGAGGATGGACATGCGATCACGGTGGCGTGGCTGCGCGAAGCGAGCAACCACGTCCGCGCCGGTCTCGAATACGTGAAGGTGAAGGGCGATCGTCCCGGGGCCGCTCTCGCGGGATTCGATCCGCGCACTGGCGGCTCGACCATCACCGTAGAGTTGCGCATCGCGTACTGATGCGCGATCTCGATCTCGGACAAGGCATCGTCGTGCCGGCGCAACTGCTTCGCGCTTCGACTTCGCGCAGCAGCGGACCCGGCGGGCAGAACGTCAACAAAGTGGAGACGCGCGTGACGATCGAGGCCGATGTCGAGGCGCTGCCACTCAGTGACGAGCAGAAGCAGCGCATCGCGACTCGGCTCGCCGGACGGATCAATCGCGAAGGCGTCCTGCGCGTCACATCGCAGGCCGAACGGAGT